>CAXUIE010000257.1:949-5169 GCA_964250825.1 uncultured Acidisphaera sp.
GGGGCCCCGCAACCGGGGCGGGGGTTGGTCCGCCCCCCCGAGCCGACCGGGAATGTGGACGTGGGCACGGCCGGGGTGGTGTTCGACTCGTTGCTAGCGACGGTGCGCGAGCAGAACGTCGCCGCGCTGATCGCCACGCACAACCCCGACCTCGCCGCGCGCATGGACCGCACGGTTACGCTGTGGGAAGGCAGGCTGGTGGAGTCGCGGTAGCGAGGCTAGCGGATCAATTCAATCCTGACAGCCGCGGCCGTGGCGATCTCCGGCCAGCGTCGCTCAGCGGTCAACGCAGCAACACCCTCCCGCTTCGCAAATGCCAGGCAAAAGCGATCGCCCAGCGACAAGCCCCGCTCGAGCGTGATTGGCCGCAACATTCCGGCTTCGTAGGACAGCGCCGCGTCCACCAACACTACGCGGATCGGCAACGGCCGCAGCAGCGCTTCGATGTCGGGACGTGCAGCGCCGAGCTTGGCATAGTAGCTGACGACCTCGCCCAAGTTCACGGCGCCCATGATCGCGCCGTCGAGCGCCGCCTTCAACAACGCCCCCGCCAGCCCGCCCACGATTGCCGCGTGAACTTGGCCGATCGGCGTCATGTCGATCAGGTCCCCGTCGATCAGTTCGATCCGGTCGTCCTCGCCGAAGATCCCGGCGCGGGCCATCCGGTGAAAGCGTACACGTCCAGCTTGTGCCGCGCCGGCACGACTGTCGCATCATTCATGGCGCGCCTTCAGCCACCTGATTACCCACGGTATCATGAGGCTCGCCGGGTTGGCACTGACCGCGATCCACGTGTGACTCTTGCGCTGGGTTGAGCAGGTTCCGACCGTTGCGCATTCCCGTTACCCCGGTGAAAGCCGGGGTCCAGGCCAATGCCGGAGCGGTGACTCCTGGATTCCGGCCTGCGCCGGAATGACGGGTGGAAGCCAGCCGATTGGCGTGCGCGACGTTTCCAGATGGACACTAGAAATGCAGCCCGACTCGGGCGCCGACGTTGTTGAGGCCTGGGTTGTTGTCCGCGAGGCCGGCATTCGAGCTGTGCTCGAAGTAGGCGGAGATCGACCACCGAGGGGTGATCCGGTAGCCGAGCTCGATCGACGGGTGGAACAGCACGTGGGAGCCGAGGCTGAGGTGGTTCGTAGCCACGCTGCGCACGCGGCCGGTGTTGAACGCCGGGCCGAAGCCGATGCCGAAGAACACGGTCCCGTCCGGCCAAAGGTAGCCCCCGTTGTCGAGGTCCACGGTCCAGGTCAGGCCGAAGTAGATCTGGCTCGTGTCGCCGTTGGTGTTGGCGCTGACGCCGAAGTTCGGTTGCGGTCGGAGCATCCAGCGATACAGCGGCGCGATGTCGGCGGTCCAATCGTTCGGCACCGGCGAGATGAAGATGGTTTCCGCGTTGATGTCGGCGCCGCTCTCGCGCTGCGGGCCGATAATGGGGGGATCGTGCGCGAGGACGCCGAGTCGCACGTCTGAGAAAATTTGCTGGGCCCATGTCACGCTCGGCGCCGCGAGAACGAAAGCCAGCGTCAGCGCCGCCCATCGCAGCGCACGCGGCGGCCCGTCAGACGCAAGTCGGTGCAAGTGCATCGTGAGCTCGTCCCCTGCAAACCGCCGCGCCTGTTGCGCTGTGCCGAGAACGAACCTGATTGAACCTGCTTCGTCAACTGTTGGCCTCAAGGGGCTCGGGCTCCTACATTCCGGCCATGCAGCACGCGGGCTTCGTCCATCTCCGAGTCCACTCCGCCTACTCGCTGAGCGAGGGCGCCATCAAGGCCGACAAGATCGCGTCCGTGGCGCGAGATGCCGTCATGCCGGCGGTGGCCATCACCGATTCCGGCAATTTGTTCGGCGCACTCGAATTCAGCCAAGCCTGCGCGGCGAAGGGCGTGCAGCCGATCGTCGGCTGCCAGGTCGGGCTGGCGCGGGCCGACAATCCGCGGCTGCCGCCCGATCCGCTGGTGCTTCTGGCGCAGGATGCCGCCGGGATGGCCAATCTGCAGCGCTTGTCCTCGCACGGGTTTCTCGGCACCGAAGCGGGCCTGCGCCCACAGATCGGCGTGACGCTGCTGGCCGAGCACGCGGCGGGGCTGATCCTGCTCACCGGCGGCACCGCCGGCCCGCTTGCGCGGCTGCTCGCCGAAGGGCAGCGCTACGCCGCCGAGGCGCTGCTCGCGCAGCTGGCCGAGGCGTTCCCCGACCGGATCGCGATGGAGCTGCACCGGCACGGCCTGCCGATCGATCGGGCGGTCGAGCCCGGCCTCATCATGCTGGCCGACGAGGCAGGGGTGCCGCTGGTGGCCACCAACGACTGCTACTTCGCCCACCCCGGGATGCATGGGGCGCACGACGCGCTGTTGTGCATCGCCGAGGGCCGGCTCGTGTCGGAACGCGAGCGGCGCCGGGTCACGCCCGAGCACTGGTTCAAGCCGGCCGCCGACATGCGGGCGCTGTTCGCCGATCTGCCGGACGCCTGCGACAACACGCTGGCGATCGCGCGGCGCTGTGCCGTGATGGCGGAACCGCGCAAGCCGCTGCTGCCGGTGAGCCCCAAGGTGGCGCCGGGCCAAACGGAAGCGGAAACCCTGCGCGCGATGGCGCGGGCGGGCCTCGACCAACGGATGGACTCGGCGGTGGCCGACCCGGCCACGCGCGCCCGCTACGCCGAGCGTCTCGACTACGAGCTCGGCGTCATCGAGGCGATGGGGTTTCCCGGTTATTTCCTGATCGTCGCCGACTTCATTCAATGGGCGAAGGGGCAGGGCATCCCGGTCGGCCCGGGCCGCGGCTCGGGCGCCGGATCGGTGGCGGCCTGGGCGCTCACCATCACCGACCTCGATCCGCTGCGCTTCGACCTGCTGTTCGAGCGGTTCCTCAACCCCGAGCGCATCTCCATGCCGGATTTCGACATCGATTTCTGCCAGGAGGGCCGCGACCGGGTGATCGACTACGTCCGCCGCGAGTACGGCGCGGACCGGGTGGCGCAGATCATCACATTCGGCAAGCTGCAGGCGCGCGCCGCGGTGCGCGACGTCGGGCGCGTGCTCGGGTTGCCGTTCGGGCAGGTGAACAAGGTGGCCGAGCTGATCCCCAACAATCCGGCCAAGCCCGTCACCTTGAAGCAAGCGATCGACGGCGAGCCGCGCCTGCAGCAGATGCGCGACAGCGACGAAGGCGTGCGGCGGCTGATGGAGGTGGCGCTGCAGCTTGAGGGCCTGTACCGCCACGCCAGCACGCACGCCGCCGGCGTGGTCATCGGCGACCGCCCGCTGATCGAGCTCGTGCCGCTGTATCGCGATCCGAAGTCGGAGCTGCTGGTCACGCAGTATTCGATGAAGCATGTCGAGCAAGCGGGGTTGGTGAAGTTCGACTTCCTCGGGCTCACCACCCTCACCATCCTGCAGCGCGGGGTGCGCTTCCTCGGCGAGCTTGGCATCGATGTCGATCTCGACCGCCTGCCGCTCGACGACCCGCCCACCTTCGCCATGCTCCAGCGCGGCGACGCGGGCGGGGTGTTCCAGTTCGAAGGGCCGGGCATGCGCGCCGTGCTGCGCCAGATGCGCCCGGATCGGTTCGAGGATTTGATCGCGGCGGTGGCGCTGTACCGGCCCGGGCCGATGGCGAACATCCCCGATTATTGCAAACGCAAGCACGGCGAGCGCTGGGAAGCGCCGCACCCCGAGCTCCGCGACATCCTGGCCGAGACCTACGGCATCATGGTGTACCAGGAGCAGGTCATGCAAATCGCCCAGCGGATGGGCGGCTACAGCCTCGGCGCCGCCGACCTGCTGCGCCGCGCGATGGGCAAGAAGATCCGCGCGGAGATGGAAGCGCAGCGGCAGGTTTTTGTCAGCGGCGCCGTCGCGCGCGGCATCGACGAAGCCAAGGCCGTCGAGGTGTTCGAGCTGATGGCGCGCTTCGCCGATTACGGCTTCAACAAGTCGCACGCCGCCGCCTACGCCCTGGTCGCTTATCAGACCGCGTGGATGAAGGCGAACCATCCCGTCGCCTTCATCGCGGCCTGCATGGACCTGGCGCTCGCCAACACCGACAAGCTGGCCGCGCTGCGGCAGGAGGCCGAGCGCATGGGCCTCGTGATGCTGCCGCCCGACGTCAATCTGTCCGGGGCGGATTTCGCGGTGGAACGGCAGGCAGACGGCACGCTCGCGGTCCGCTACGCCTTGGCCGCGGTCAAGAAGGTCGGGTTCGCGGCCATGCAAGCG
>CAXUIE010000258.1:0-5139 GCA_964250825.1 uncultured Acidisphaera sp.
GGATCGTGCCGATCGAAGCGCCCGCGCCAGCGCCGCCGCCGGCCGGAGCCGTTCCGGCGGCTTGCGCCGCGCGATGGCGCTCGTCGTTGGACACGATGCTGATGTCGCTGTGCGGGATGCCCGCCGTTTCCAGCGCGCTGACGGCCTGGGAGGCGTCATCGTAGTTGTCGTAAAGTCGTGCCAGCGTTCGTGTGGCCATGTGCTTTTCTCCTAAAGAACGAGACGTTACTGACCAACGTTGCCCTTGTAGTCGAGCCAAACGCTCACGGTTTGCCCGTTCTTCTGCGCCTTGCCGCGCCACACGCCCCCGTTGTCCTTCTTGAGATCGGTGACGTTGGCGAAACCCTTGTCCTGAATGCGTCCCCGCGCCTGGGCGGCCGTGAAGCTGTTCGAGCCGTGCGCCGGGTGGGTTGCATTCGCGTTGGTGGTCACGATCGCCTGGTTGTCGTTGCCGGAGGCCGCTGCCTGACCGTTCTGGCGATTAGTTCCCGCCGTTCCGTTGGTTCCCATGGCGCCGGTCGTGCCCATTGTGCCGGGTGTGGCCGAAGTGCCGGGTGTGCCGCCGGTGCCCGGCGTTCCGGCTGTTCCCGTGCCGGTACCCGTGCTGGTCTGCGCCGCGGCGATACCGCCGGCGAAGCAGGCCGCCGCGAGGCCAAGAGCCAAGCGTTTCATTGTTGTCGTCTCCACACAGTATCGAAGAGGGCTACGTCGCCCCCTGCCCGGCACAGACGCAAGCACCGCCTAAGAGTTGCGCCAACTGCTCCGAAAAGCTTCAAAGCAGTAGCACGGGACTTTATCCCGGCCCGCGATCAACGCCCGCGAACCTGTCGCGCCAAGCCGCTTGGCCGGCAGCGACTGGCAGCGCCGTCGCGGCGTAGACGCCGACCCCGATCGCCCGCGCCATCGTCAGGCTTGCGGCGTGTCCGAGGGTCGTAAGATCCGCGATCGGATCGACGAGCGCGCGAGCGCCGGTGGCGGCGGCGAAGATGGTGTCGCCGTCCAGGGCGGCGTGCGCGGGCAGGATGGCTCGCGCCAAGCCGTCATGGGCCATAATGGCGATTCGCTTGGCTTGCGCCTTGGTCAGCGCCGCGTTTGTCGCGATGACGCCGATCGTCGTGCTGTTCCCGCCCGCTCCCTTCACCCGCATGGCGTGATGCTCCGGCCCGAGCCGCGCCGGCCAACCGAGGCCGCCGAACTCGGCCCCCTGCTCGAACGGGGCCGCCCAGAAATGCGGCCCCTCGCCGAGCAATGGCGAGCCGAGCGCGTTCACCGCCACCAGCGCCGCGACAACATGGCCCGTGGGCGTCACGACGCTCGCCGAGCCGAGCCCGCCCTTCACCATCGCCGTGGTCGCCCCGGTACCGGCGCCCACGCTGCCGAGCGCGAACGCGCCGTCGCGCGCGGCCTCGGCCGCGGCGAAGCCCAGTTCCCAATACGGCGACGCGCGGCCCCAATCCTTCTCGCCACCGTTCAGCAGATCGAACAGGATGGCCTGCGGCACGATCGGCACCACGGCGCCCCCGCCCACGCGCAAGCCTCGGCCCCGAGCGCGCAGCACGGCCTGCACGCCACCCGCGGCATCCAGCCCGAAGGCGGAGCCGCCCGACAGCACGATGGCGTCCACCCGCTCCACAGTCATGCCCGGGTCGAGCAGGCCGATATCCCGCCCGCCCGGCGCGCCGCCGAGCACGGCCACCGAGGCCGTCGCCGGCGAGTCGAACAGGATTGCGGTGACGCCCGAGCCGAGCCGGAGATCGGTCACGTGCCCGACCGCGACCCCGGGCACGTCCGTGAGGCGGTTGAGCCGCGTCAACCGAAGGCGCCCACCTCGTGCGTGACCGCCGTTGCGATCTCGCGCACCAAGGCGAACAACCGGCGGATCGGGTCAAAGATCTCCTCGTGTTCGCGCCGGTAGGCTTCGGTGGCGCGGGGGGCGCGGGGCTCCGCGTAGTCGGCCTCCACCGCCGGATCGGGCGACGCCGGGAAGATCTCGCCCAGCAGCGCCAAGGCGCGCTCGACGTCGAGCCGGAGGAACGCCGCGTCCAGCATGGCGCGGGTCACGTTGTGGCGGGGCGAGAAATCCGGCGTTTCCGTGGCGAGCAGCCAGATCTTCTGGATCAACGCGAGCCTGAGCGCGTGCAGCAGAACTTCCCGCGCCGGCATGCGGGGCGAATCGGGCCAGGCGACCCGGAGGGAGAGGTGGTCGGACTGGATGCGCCGGAACATCGATTGCACGGCCGCCCACACGTCCAGTCGCTCGAGCGCCCGCGCGACCGACACCAGCGCCGTCCGACGGCCGGGCCGGCGGGTGTTGGCGGCGCGGTCGAGCCAGGAGCGCGGATCGAGCGTGGAGGTCACCGCCCGCAGCACGTCCAGGTCCGAGTGCGCCAGCGCGTGGGCGGCCAGATCGAGGGCGCGGTGGAAGCGCCGGCTGCCCGCCCGCATCTCGGTGAAGGTTTCGGGATGGCGCGCCGCCGCGGCCCCCAGGCCCTGCACCGTGTTGGCGCACCAGCCGATCTGCTGGAGGATGGCGTTGTTCGGGATCGCGCGAAGCTCGCGCGGGTGGCGGATGCGCGCCGCCGCCGCCACTCCGTCCGACTGCCGAGCCGCCGGGCGCGAGCCGGTCGGGTCGATCAGCGCCGGGCCGAACGCGCCGAGCAGGGCGGCGTAGCCCGGGTCCTCCACCAGCTGCGTCATCCCGGCCTGGATGGTGGCGAAGAAGTCCGCCACGAAATCGGGGTCGGCGTAAACCGGGTCCTCGATCGGCCCGGCGGCCGGGTGGAAGGTGTGCTCGGCGATCCGCGCCACGGTGGCGAGGGCGAGGTCCGGCGTGCCGAACAGGAGATAGCCGTCGCCGCCTTGGAACGCGCTTTCCTCCCGCACGGCAAGCCCGGCCTTGTTCATCGCCTGACGGCTCGCGGTGGGTGAAAGATATTTCAGCCGGTCGTTCAGCGATCCCGGGTGGCCGCCGCGCCCCACGCTTTCGCCATGCGTGTCGAACAGCACGACCTCCACCCCGCTCACGCCGAAATGCGCCAGGGTGTCGGCGATCTTGAGGCGCAGCCGCTCGATCAGGTAGCTGGCGGCGAGCTGGCCCACGTAGCGGCCGGAATCCGAGTAGCCGAACTGGAGGGCCAGCCGCCCGGTCTGCCGCAGGTAGGCACGATAATGCGGCGAGCGCAGCGCTTCCTCGAGCACGGTGGCACCATGCTCGAGCGCTTCGGCCGTCTCGAACAGCGGGCTGATCTCGACGTGCCGCTCGATGCCGAACAGCCGCGCCAGCCACAGGGCGGAGAGCAGGGTGTAGCCGGTCTCGGTTTCGGCGATCAGGAAGCGCACCGGGGCCGAGTTGTCGATGTGCTTGACGATCTGCGCGACCGTCATCATCAGCCGGGCGGCCGAGGCGCGCTCGGTGATCAGCGAGCCGAAATCCACCGCGACCGGCTCGAGCTTGTCGTGCGCGGCATTGATGGCGGCCAGCAGCGCGCGGCGGTGCGACGGGTCCTCCGGCGGGTCGGCGATGCCAAGCCGCTGGCGCACCACGTTATGGATCTGCGCCGCGTTAAGCCGCGTGTGGGTGTGGGCGAGCGAAAGCCCGTGCGCGACCAGCCCCGCGCGCGCGACGCACAAAGCGAGCTTGATCGGCTCGTCGGCGTCGGCGAGCGCCGCATCGATCAGGGGCAGCAGCGGTTCGGGGGAGCCGAGGGCGTCGTCCCGACGTTGCGCCAGCGCGCGGGCGACCCGGGCGCCGCCTTGCGGCTCCTCGCCGTCCGGGCAGGCGGCGATCTGCGATTCGATCGCACCGAGCGCGCACCCGGTCCGTTCCACCAGCGCCCCGCAGCCGCCCAGGCCAGCGAAGCCGTCGCGCACGCGTTGAAGCTGCAGCTTTTTCATCTCTAGGCGAAGCCGCATCGTGTCCCACCAGCCGATGTCGGTGCGGCCGTCCGTGTCGTATCCCACCCAGCTCGACAGGATCACGGGACGCGGGAGAAGCTCCGTCCACCGGTCGGGCCAGGCACCCCGCGCGGTCGCGATCAGCGCGGTGTTCAGCCGGTCGATCGCGTCCCGCCCGTGGGCGATCGCGGCCACGGCTTGGTCGAACTCGGCTTGCAGGGTCATCGCACCCGGCCGGTGCGAGGGGAAGAACGGGGCCGCCTCGCCGGTCGACGCGGCGTCCGCCAGCGCTTGGTTGACCTCCGGCGGCAGGGCAAACGTGGGGTGGGCGGTGAACACGGCGGCGAACCGGGTACGTTCCACCTGCCCGCGATACTCGGCCCAGCGCACGGGGCTGTCGGCGGGATCGGGCCGGTGAAGGTGGCGGGCCAGCCTGACCAGCACCGCCTCGTTGGCGTCCCGGTCGGTGCCGCCGACATAGGCGGCAATGCGCTTGGCCCGATCGGCGAACGCCGCGTCGCGCAGATGGCGGACCAGGTCGCCGCTCGCCTCTTCGCTCAGCTCGCCATCGTCCATCCGGCGGGTGATGCCGAGGGCCACCGAGAGCACCGGATCGCCGAACGGGTCCTCCCGCCGACGCTCGGCGGCCCGCTCCGTGGCCGCCAGCAGATCGCGCGCGAGGTGTTCGACGGGGATTGCGACGGGCATATCGGCCATGCGCCCAACTCTGCGCTGCTATGCTGCAATGCGGCAAGGGCCAGTCGCCATTCACTCGAACCGGATGCCGCTTCCCCAAGTCCGCGCGAGGCTCTCGTAGGGTCCGAACGCCAGGGCCAGCATCCAGAACCCACCCGCGGTCAGCACGATCGCCGGTCCGGTCGGGATGTCGGCGTGAAACGACAGCAGCAGCCCGGCGACCGACGCCAATCCCGCTAGCACGACGGACGCCAGCACCTGCCCGCCGAGCGAGCGCGCCCAATGCCGCGCGGCCACCGCCGGCAGCATCATCAGCCCGACCGACATCAAGGTGCCGAGCGCGACGAACCCCGCCACCACGCACAGCACGACCAGGGCCAGGAAGGCGAGATGCCACACTCCGCCCCGGCCGCCGGCGGCGGCGAGAAAGCCGGGATCGAAGCTTTCCACCACCAGGGGACGCCAGATCGCCGCGAGCCCGAGCACCACCAGGCTGGCGGCCCCGGCCATGGCCAGCAGCGCCGCGTCGTCCCCCCCGAGCACGCTGGC
>CAXUIE010000259.1:0-4398 GCA_964250825.1 uncultured Acidisphaera sp.
ACCGAGGAGGAGCTGCTGGTAGCCTCACGAGGTGTCAGCTCCTCTTTCAGATGGGACCGCACGGTCGCTGCGAACCCGCAGGCGCTTAATGACTACCGAACCGCTGTCAGGCGATTCCTCGACGAGCACTATGACAGTTCGAGCACGCTGACGCCGACGAATCAAGCGGTTGACCACGATCGCGCCGCACTCCGGGTTGGGCAGTATCGCGTCTATAGGGTTAGTGACACAGTCCGTGACTCCCTGACGAAAGCGCTAGCACTGTGTGCCGCGCTTACGGTTGCGGGTTCGCTGCGCGACCTCCTGGTTGGGGGGACTGCATACGACCTGCTTCGCACGCTGGTGGGAGGCTTTGAACGGATTCAGGACGACGAGGAGCGAGCTGTGTTCGGACTTGTCGTCAAGCTGATGTCACTCGAGATCCGCGACTATGACGCGTTACATGAGCATGCCTTAGACGATGCGTTCCGGAAGGTTGGCCCGACCGAGCAGGAAATCGTCCAGGCTGCGGCTTTGCCCGAAGCGTCGGTTCGCCGCGCCGTCCAGGCTCTCATTCACCGCGGGTGATCCGCTCTGACAACGGGAGGCTTAAAGTTCCCTTCTGAAGTGTGCCCGCGCCTCACTCGGCACGGGCCTCTGCATCGGAGTCGACGACGCCGAACGCGACACCGGACCGCGACTTGGACACTGCCTCGCGAGGTGTGCCCCCAGTCGTGGATCTGGTGGTCGCCTCATCTCGCGCTCGCGTGTATCTGGACCTCGGCCTGTAGGTGCCAGGGGCGGCCCTCCTTGTCGCTACGAGCGCAACCGGGAGGCCCGCTGGCCGCCGGGAGCTTCGGACTCGCCCCTGCAGTGCGCGCAAACCCATAACTCGTCGCCGGAGCCGCGACACACATCGCGTGAGCAAGGCAGGGCTGTGGTTCTTGGCCGGAACTACGCGGATGACCGCATCAGCGACCAGCTGTGCCGCGTACCGGCAGTCTTTCGCGCCGTGGGCACTCGCTGTCCCGCTCAGTTGCGGTGCTTACGTCGCGGGAGTGCAGCCAGCCAAGTACTGCTGTGCAGACGACCCACGTACCACCGGCCTCTAATACCACTGGATAGGTTAGAAACGATGGCTTGCACTGGCCCCGGCGCGATGGGTTGAAGTGGCTCCACCTGGCGTCGGTTGTTGTTGGTGTGGATGTTGCCTGATCGCCTGGCGGGGAGCATGCCGCGGCTGTCGACGCGAAGGTCTGAGCGCGTAGCGCGAAGGGGTTCGTGGCGATAGCCGCGGGCGCGTCCTCGGGGTGGGGGGTCATGTCTTGTTGCGTCCTTGGCGCTCGAGGCCGTGCCGGAAGCGCCAGCTCTCGTTGCCGGTGTCGATGATGTGCGCTCGGTGCGTGAGCCGGTCGACGACGGCCTTCGCGAGCCGCGGGTCGGGGAACACCTTCGTCCACTCGCCGAACGGGAGGTTGGTCGTGACGATCAGGCTGCCGCGCTCGTGCCGTTCGGAGAGGACCTGGAAGACGAGCTCGGCGGCGCCGTCAGGCAACGCCAGGTAGCCCAGTTCATCGCAGAGGAGAAGCTCGGTGCGGGCGTAGCGGCCGATCACCCGTTCGAGCTCGCGGTTGCCTTGTGCTTCTTGGAGCTCGTTCGCGAGCGCGGCGAGCGTGGTGAACCGGACACGGCGTCCTTGGTGACAGGCGCAGACCGCCAGGGCTGTGGCGAGCATTGTCTTGCCGGTCCCGGAGTCGCCGACGAAGATCACCGACTCGCGGTCATCGATCCACGACCCCTCGGCCAGTGCGGCGAGCGTGGCTTGGGGCACCTTCGGGTTATCAGCGAACCGGAAGTCCTCGAGTCGTTTGATCTGCGGGAACCGGGCGTCGATCAGTCGGCGCTTCTCGCGGCGCTCGGCGCGTTCTGAGATCTCGGCCTCCAGCAGCGCCGCGAGGTACGCGACGGGGGTCTGCTGCTCGCGCAAGGCTTCGGCGGCCAAGGCTTTGAAGCGGCGGCGGACGGTCGGGAGTTTCAGCTCGATCGCGTGCGCCTCGATCAGCGCCTCCAAGGCGGCTGTCTGCGCGTTGCGGGCGGGAGTGCTCGTCATCGGGTGCCTCCGAGCAGCTGGTCGTAGTCGGTCAGGTCCGGCGCTGGACGCTGATGCGCCTCAAGGCGCGCGTCGAGGTGGGCGAGCGGCACCGGCGCGACGGTCGTGGTGCTCGACGCGCGGCGGGCGAGCACCGCGACAGCGCGTCCGTCGATCGCGCCGGCGGCCAAAGCGCCGCGGACCGCGAGTTCCACCCGGGCGGGGCCGTGCTCGCGGCAGAGCAGCACCACGTCGACCATCTGCCGGGCTGCGTCCGAGCGTCCGTAGCGCTCGATCAGCCCGCCCCACAGCCTGTCGAAGCACTCAGGCCAGGAGCCGCGATCGCGCTCCTGGGCCAGCGCGACGGAGTGCTCCATACCTCCAGGCTTGCGCTGCAGCAGCTCCAGATAGTGGTCGAGCTGGGCGCTGGTGCCGTACTTGCCGTGCAGCCGCTCATGCCGCGCGACCTCCCGGCCTGAGTGGTTGATCGTGATCTCCCGTGCGCCGATCCTGGCTGAGACCTTCAACCCCGCGAGCGCGACCGGGACCGAGTAGCGGTTCTGGCGGATCGTGATCAGCGACTTCGCGTCGACGCGCGGCGCGGCGGTCTCGCACGCGTCGAACGCCTCGGCCGGCAAGTCGCGCAGCAACGGGCGCTCCACCGCCCACGCCTGACCGACCGTGACCGGCCTCCCGTCGATCCGCCGGCCGAGATCGGTCTCGCAGCCAGCGAGCAGCATCGCGTTGAGCTCGGCGAGATCGCGCAGCTCGGGGACCGGCACCAAGTGGTTTCGCCGGTAGCGGCCGACTTCGCCCTCCACGCCACCCTTCTCATGGGCGCCTTCGAGGCCTGGGGTCGTGAACTGCGACTCGAACAGGTAGTGCGAGCGCAACGCGATGAAGCGGTCGGTCTCGACCCGCCGACGGCCCTTCAGCACCTTCTTCACCGCCGAGCGCAGGTTGTCAAAGCGGATCTCGGCGAACACGCCGCCGAACCACTCGAACGCCTGCACGTGCAGCTCCAGGAACGCCTGTTGGGTCTCGACCAGCGACGCCTGGCAGAACGCCGCGCCGGAGAACGATGCGCGCATCACGAACAGATGCACCTTCACCGCCACCCCGCCGAGCACGACCAGCGCCTCGCCCCAGTCGACCTCGGCCTCCACGCCCGGGGCATGGACCTGCGGGACGGACACCTCCCCGACCGGCCACCCCAGCTCCCGCTTGCGCGCCCGCACGTGCTGACGGACCGTGACCTCCGCAACATCGGCACCGTGCTCATCAACCAGCCGCTGCCAGATCCGCCTGGCAGTGTGCCGCTGCTTGCGCGGCGCGTCCCGATCCGCCAACAGCCACTCGTCGATCACCGCCCGATACGCGCCCAGCTTCGGCGCCGGCCTGCTCGCCGGCGAGCGCTTCGCCGGCGGCACCGGCGAGGCCAACGCCTGCTTCACCGTCCGGCGATGCACCCCATGACGCTTCGCCAACCCTCGGATCGAGAGGCCCTCCCGATCACGGTCCCGTCTGATCTGCTCGAACTGCTCCACTCTGGATCCCATTCCCTCTGGCGCCTCCCGCTCGAGCTCGATAAAGCTCGAACAGTCGGCCGCCGGTCGGACGGAGGTGGGGCCAGTTCAGACCATCGCAGTGGGGCCAGTTCAGACCACCGTTCCTAGGCCGCAGCCGCCCATCGGCCTTGGGGATGTACACCCTGCGCGACGGCTTAGCCCGGTAGGCGCCCCGCTGAACCCTCGCGTGCAGATCCCCGAGGTTCCCCTCCAGGTTCTGCCCGTAGGACTCCCACGTCTCACCGTCGACCCCCGCGGCCGCCTTTGGGCTCAACGCCCTGTACGCGCCACGGAGGCGATCGACATCGACGTGATGCAGAAGCGCGGTGAACCTTGCGTTCCTGTCCTTTGCGGCGACCTGCCGCACACGATCCAGCACACTTGACGCGCTCACATCCCGGCTCTGCGTCCGGCGCGCGTTTTGCTGGCCCGTGTTCCCCTTGTCCAACCGCCTTCCCTCCACCAGCTCCGCCGCCGATCTCTCGGCCTTGTTCGCCGGCTTCGCAGGTACTACGCGGCTGTCTGACTCCCGACGATCGTTCATCTCAGGCTACGGCCTCGGGCCTTCCCCTCGCGGCCCGCCCAGCCGCCGATATGCCACCCCGCGAACCATCCAGGACGGGGATCATCAACGACTGGCGGGCGATCATCGGGGCTCCCGGTTCTCGCGCATGGAGATTCCACGCATGCCTGGGTTCTCAGACCGCGCAGGGTCCGCCGGCCACTCGCATAACGCGACCGACGATCTCGCCTTCCGCCCAG
>CAXUIE010000259.1:4408-5126 GCA_964250825.1 uncultured Acidisphaera sp.
GGCACCCCGATTCGGAATTTCGCGGCTCAATAGCCCCGCCTACGCGTACCCCTGTCAACGCTTCGCCGACGCCCTCACGAACGCCAACGCATGACTCGGGGCCACCGTGACTCGCTAGATCTTCGATGTAGAGCTCTCTCATCTCCTTCTCCATGCCGGTTTATCCCGGCGCTCACAACAACGAGCGCCCGCACGAGACGATCAACTGGCAGCGGCCCCGCGACCGCTACCTCGCCGCGCCCGCCAACTCGACCTCATGAGCAGCTCGCCGCGAGCATCCTCGACTCAGTCCGGGGCCCTGTGCCAGGACCTCACCTGACCCCAGCGACAGGCGGCGGGCTCCTCCCCCGCAGGGCGGCCCCGACGGGCCGAGCGCGCAGCGCTTTCCCAGCCCGCCGGTGTCGCTACTTACCACAACGTGGCATCTGCCACGCAGCTAAATCGACCCCGATCTGTCTCAATTACTTGACACGGGACAGATTTGCGTGGGCGCATGCGGCAGACAAGGTGAACGATGGCCCGTTCTGCGGTTTGCGTCCCGTACTCCGCGAGGAGTACCCGAGCGCGTCGCCCAATGCGTCGCTCGGAGTCACAACCGGAGCTGGAAGTGCGTCCGCGCGGCCGACGAAACCCCGCTCAGCAGAGCTTAGATTGCCGTGGCATGAGGAACCGCAAGCGAAGAAGGACGACGCCATGCCCCGCCTGATCACCACCGTGC
>CAXUIE010000260.1:0-705 GCA_964250825.1 uncultured Acidisphaera sp.
CCCGGTGCCGGGAGGCGTGCTGATCCGCGCCGCCTCGGGCGGCCCCGTGCTGGGCGCGGTCGGCGTGACGGGCGACTTGTCGGACAACGACGAGGCCGCGGCACTCGCCGGCGTCGCGGCGGCGGGCTTCACGGGCGACGCCGGATGAGTGATCCAGATCACAGCGACGCCTAACCGCAAGGAGCAGCGTGGTTTCGGGGATCGACGGCACGTACAACATCGTCCTGCCCTCGCGCTTCCCGCTTCGCCGCGGCCCCGCTACTTCCCGCCGCGATGCCGTAACCGATGTTCTCCATCGGAGGTGCTTTTCCTGATCGGCCCGCGTGTTGCCATGTGCTGTAGGCGGTGTGTGCGGCGAGGATCAGAACCGCCGCGGAAAAGCGAGGAACACGAACCAGACGTCGCCGACATCGCGATCGCGCCCATGGCCGGCTTACCGCGTCAACGCGATAGGCACGACGGCGCGTTCGCTAGCCCAACAACGCCTGCGCGCAGGCGTCCAGGATGGCGTCGGCGTCGATGCCGTACTCGCGGTAGAGGTCGGGGATGTCGCCGCTTTGGCCGAACCGGTCGGGGCCGAGCGGGATCACGCGCTGGCCGCGCACGGCCCCCATCCAGGCGTGGCTCGCCGGGTGGGCGGCGGGGCCCGGGGGCCGCGGGGGCCCCCGCGCGGCGGGGGGGGGGGCCGGGTGGGGGTGGGGTGGG
>CAXUIE010000260.1:715-5126 GCA_964250825.1 uncultured Acidisphaera sp.
ACGGCGACCAGAGCGGCACCCGGCGCGAGCGGCGCGAGCAACGTCTCGATGTGCGATGCGGCATCCCGCTCTCCCGCCCGCCGCCGGCGCAACGCCGCCGTCCACCCGGCGTGCAAGCGGTCGGGGCTGGTGATCGCGAGCAGCCCCGCTCCCGGTTCCTCGCCGCGCAGTTCGGCGAAAGCAGCCTCCGCCTCCGACGCGACCGGCCCCTGGTAGGCGACGGCGATCCGCCCACCGGGCGCGGGCGGGACGATCCAGTGCGCCCCGGCGATCACCGCCGCCGGGTCGAGCGCTCGCGTCGGCTGGTCGAGCTGTCGGGTCGAAAGCCGCAGCCACACCGCCGAGCCGTCCGGCTGCTGCATGCGATGCAACCCGTGGCGCAGCAGGATCGCGAGCTCGTCCACATGCGCGGGCTCGAAGCTCGCCAGCCGGTCGGCCGCCATGCCGATCAGCGGCGTGTTGACGGACTGATGCTGCCCGCCTTCCGGAGCGAGGCTCAGCCCGGACGGGGTCGAAACCAGCAGAAAACGCGCGTCCTGGTAGCAAGCGTAGATCAAGGCATCGAGCCCGCGATTGACGAACGGGTCGTATACGGTGCCGATCGGCAGCAGCCGCGCGCCGTCCAGCCCCGGCGTCAGGCCCGCCGCTCCCAACAAGAGAAACAGGTTCTGCTCGGCGATGCCGAGCTCGATGTGCTGGCCCCTCGGGCTCATCCCCCAGCGCTGTGCGCTGGCGAGCTTGGCATCGCGGAACACGTCGTTTCGGGTGTGACGATCAAAGATGCCGCGCCGGTTCACCCACGGGCCGAGATTGGTGGAAACCGTCACGTCCGGGCTCGTCGTGACGATGTGCTCGGCCAACTCCTTATACGGCCCCTGGCCGCGGCCAATCTCGGCCAGGATGTCGCCGAATCCCGCTTGCGTCGACATTCGCCGGCCTTCTGTCTTGGGGGCGGGCAGCGACGGCGGAACCGCGACCAGCGGCGCTTGCAGCCGGCGGCCCTCCGGCGTGAGCTTGGTTGCAAATGGGACGGACGCGAGAAACGCGCGCAACTCCGCTTCCGGGACCTCGAGCCCCTCGAACAGATCCCATTCGTGGCCGGGCCGGATGCCCATGACGGCGCGGAACTGTTCCATCTGCTCACGGGTCATTAGCCCGGCGTGGTTGTCCTTGTGCCCGGCGAACGGCAGGCCCATGCCCTTGATCGTGTAGGCGATGAAGCAGGTCGGCCGATCGCCCGCGGCGTTGGCCGCGCGCAGCGCCGCGATGATGGTCTCGATGTCGTGCCCGCCGAGATTGGTCATCAAGGCGCCAAGCTCGTCATCGGACAGCTCGTCGACGATCGCGCGCGCCTTGGAGCGGCCGAGATCGGCGAGCAACACCTGCCGCCACGCCGCCCCGCCCTGGAAGGTGAGCGCGGAATAAAGGCTGTTCGGGCAATCGTCGATCCATCGGCGCAGATCCTCGCCGCCCTCGCGCGCGAACGCTGCCTCGAGCTTGCGGCCGTACTTCAGCGTGACGACGTCCCAGCCCATGTCGCGGAACAGGCCCTCGATGCGGCCGAACAAGCGGTCGGGCACCACGCTGTCGAGGCTTTGGCGGTTGTAATCGACGATCCACCACACATCGCGGACGTCGTGCTTCCAGCCCTCGAGCAGCGCTTCGTAGATGTTCCCTTCATCGAGCTCGGCGTCGCCGGCGATCGCGATGTGCCGGCCCTGCGGCACGTCGGGCCGCCCGAGGCCGTGCAGATGCACGTAGTCCTGCATCAAGGCGCTGAACGTGGTCATCGCCACGCCGAGGCCGACCGAGCCGGTGGAGAAATCCACCTCCGGACCGTCCTTCACACGGCTCGGATAGGGCTGCACGCCGCCCATTTGCCGCAAGCCCTCCATGCGTTCGCGCACTTGGCGGCCGAACAGGTAGTTGATCGCGTGGAACACCGGCCCCGCGTGGGGTTTCACGGCGATGCGGTCCTGCGGCCGCGCGACATCGAAGTAGAGCGCGGCCATGACCGAGATCACGGACGCGCAAGACGCCTGGTGCCCGCCGACCTTCAGCCCGTCGCGGTTGGGCCGGATGTGGTTGGCGTTGTGGACCATCCAGGCCGACAGCCACAGCAGCTTGCGCTCGAGCTGGCGAAGGATGTGAGTGCGGCGGTTGTCTGTCAGGTCCGTCGCGGGCTTGGCCGTGACCGGGACGTTCATGGCGGTTTCCCTTATGTCGCTCCCCCTTGGGGCGGCTGGGTCGGGCGCAGGTCGTGCGACTCATCGAACAGCTCGTCAAGCGTAAACGGGCAGTTTGTCGGCACGGGCAACGGCGCTCGTCCATCGATGAAGCCCGGCATCGTGTCGAGCGCGTCCCGATAGATCTCGGCGACATCGATTCGATGCCGCATGGATAATGAAAACCGGCGGCGAGCTTGCCCGTCGAAACACGCGCGCTCCTTTCTGCCAGGCCTGATTGGCTTGGGCCTCCGGCCAACCCTCGACTTTCAGCAAGTGCGCGAGCGCCTGGCACAGCAGCGACTCCACGGCGTGCAACTCGCTCCGCCCTACGCTTTCTACCTCATCGATGATGTTGGGCCAGGCGAGACTAGGATCGTTCACTCGATCGCCGGCGGCGACGCGGCGCAGCAAGGCTGCCTGATCCTCGATCCAGGCCAGCACGTCGGTGTCGTAGTCGCTCATGCTCACGCCCGCCCGCGGCCGAGCCGCTTCACCGCCGTCGAGGCGTTGCGCTTGCCCTCGCCCGCGTAGTCCTCGTGGTACTCCTCGATCCGGGTCGGGTCGTATAGGTAGTTCACCATCAGGGTCGCGCTTTCCTTGACACCCTTCTCCGACGTGTCGGCCGCGGCGCTGATCCGCTCCACCCGCGCCCCGTTCGAGAGATGGAAATGCGCCACCGGATCACGCGCGCGCTTCGCGCCATTCGGCGCGGCTTCCGTCAGGAGATAGGACGCGCAGAGCCGGACGAGCGCCGGTTCGGCAGCCTTCTGCAACGCCGGATCGCGCTGCCAGCCGCGATGCGCGAGGATGGCGGCCAGCGGCGATGCCTCGGCTGGCGCGGCGGGCAGCGCCGCGCGCAGGCTCGCTGCCTCCTCGTCGGTCAGCAGCTAAGGCTCGCCCTATTTCAGCCTGGCATCTAGCCTGGCACGAAACCCCGGGATGGGCGACAAGGTGGCGAACGTCCTGAGATTGCCGAACTCCTGCGACAGCAGGTCGACCACGCGCTTGATCAGGAAGTTGCCGAAGCTGATCCCAGCCAAGCCGCGTTGGCAGTTGCTGATCGAATAAAAGATCGCCGTGTCGCAGGTGCTCGGGTCGAGCACCGGCGCCTTCTGGTCCAGCAAGCGTTGCACGCTCGCGGCGAGCCCTTGCACCAGGGCGACCTCGACGAAGATCAGCGGCTCGTCCGGCATGCGCGGATGAAAGAAGGCGTAGCACCGCCGGTCGCTGTCCAGCCGGTTCTTGAGATCGCGCCACGAGCGGATCTCGTGCACCGCCTCGTAACCGACCAGCTTCTCGAGCAAGGCCGCCGGACTCGTCCAGTCGATCCGCCGCAGCTCGAGGAAGCCCACGTCGAACCAGCTCGCGAGCAAGCCCTTGAGATCGGCTTCCAGCGCTCGCAGCAGCGGGTCGTCCTTGCGCACGGCGAGCAGGAATGCCCGGAGGTCGACGAGGAACTTCATGCCGTCCGGGATGGCGGTGAACTGGGTCAGCAGCCGCAGCCGCGGCGGCTCCAGCACCCGGCGCAGCTCCGCCTTCGCGCTGGCGCGCTCCGCCAGGTCCTTCGCGTCCTGGACGGCGGCGAACGCGCGCGCAACGGCGTCGGGGTCGGAATCGAAACTCGCCAAGGTGCGGAGGAAGTCGACCTGCCCGGCCGCATCCAACGCCAGATACGCTTGCGCGAGCTTGGCCGCGCGATTGCGCGCGCTGACCTCGCCGCCGCGCGCCCGGAGGCAGGCGCGCATCTGCGCCGCCACGCTCTCGCCCTCTTCCGTCGCCACCCCCGAGGCCATCTCCCGCCACACGTTGGCGAGCCGCCGAATCGCGCGATCGAACAAGCCGATCGGCGCCGGCGCCGGCAGTGTCTGGCTCAGGGCGTCGCTCATCGTCGTCTCCTCGGACCGGCCCATGATAGGCGATCCGGAGGGGTGCGTTCAGCCATGGCTCGCGCGGCCTCCGCGATGGCGCGCGGCAGCGCGGGCGGCAGATCCTCGGCCAGCATCCCCGGCCCGGCGAACGCGGCGGCGCGGCCGTGCAGCCACGCCCCACAAGAGGCCGCCTCCCAGGCCGGCATCCCTTGCGCGAGCAGCCCCGCGATCACGCCGGAAAGCACGTCACCCGCCCCGGCGGTGCCCAGCCCGGGCGGTGCGGAGGCGTTGATCGTCGCCCGGCCATCGGGTGCG
>CAXUIE010000261.1:0-5097 GCA_964250825.1 uncultured Acidisphaera sp.
CAGCACTGGCCTGGCCCGAGCTGCGGCGCACTCTTGGCGGCTTGCTCGCGGCCCTGCGCTCGCGGCGGCTTTATCTAATCGGCGGGTTCCTGTTCCTTTACTATTTCAGCCCCGGTTTCGGCACGCCGCTTTATTTCCACCTCACCGACGAGCTTCATTTCTCTCAATCCTACATCGGCACGCTCAGCGCGATCGGCGCGGCGGGTTGGATTGCCGGCGCGGTGCTGTACCGAATGTTGCTTGCTCGGCTTACCCTGCTTGTTCTGCTCAATCTCAGCATTCTCGGAGGCACGCTCGCCACCCTGGCCTACCTGTTCCTGCGCGGCGAGGCGAGTGCGGCGGCGATCTATTTCGCCAATGGGATCGCCGCCATGATCGCCAATGTCGCCACCCTCACCTTGGCGGCCGAGACCTGTCCGCCGCGCGCGGAGGGCTTCGTGTTCGCCGCCCTCCTCTCGCTGGTCAACCTGACGACCCCACTGGCCGACACGATCGGCTCGTTTCTCTACGATCATGTGTTTGGCCACGCCCTCCCGCCGCTCGTGATCGTCTCGGCTGGCGCGACCGCGCTCGTGTTCCTGCTGGTGCCGCCGCTCGGCTTGCGCCGTCGGGGCATCGAAAAGGTCGCCGCTCCCTAAAAACCAACATCGCCCAGACCGAGTTCCCAGCCTGGGCGATGTTGGTTGCTCGCTACAAAATGAGTAGAGCGCGATTCACACGCTCCGACGTGTCCGCCTCGCGCGATCGCGCTCTAAACGGCGGCAGGGACGCCCGCTTCCGCCAAGGCGGCCGCTTGCCGCGCGGCCAGGGCGTCGGTCTCGAAGTTCTCGATCAGGCCGTGGAACATCTCGTACCAATTCAACTTCGCGCGCAGCCGCAGGAACACGCCGCCGAGGCCGATCGCACTTCGGTCCATCAGCACGAACTCACGGGGCGGACGGACGCCGCCGGTGCGCTTGAGGCCGGCGTGGACCTTCTCCGCTACCTCGCGACCGTATTGCGGATCGTTGGTTTCCTGGATGGGACGCACCCGATCCTGCATCAAGGGCTCGTAGAGGAACCGCGCCCACTGGTTGAGCACGTCCATTTTCTCCTTGGTCAGACTCGTGAAGCCCCAGGTCTCGTAGGCGTGAAGCGCTTGGGCGTCGTCGTTGTCGCGCACCGCCTCGTAGAGGTCGATCACGCCGCGCACGAACTTCGCGCCGAACACCCGGACAGCGCCGAAATCGAACAGGTTCACCGACCCGTCCGGCCGGACCTGATAGTTGCCGAGATGCGGGTCGCCGTGGATCACGCCGAAGCGGTAGAACGGCACATACCAGGCGCGGAAGAGGGCACGCGCGATGTCGTTGCGCTCTTCCTGCGACGGATCTTCCTCCAAGCGCTGCATCAGCGGCCTACCGTCAAGCCATGTCATCGTCAAAAGCCGGGTGGTGCAGTAAGCGTCCACCGGCGCCGGAATGTGCACGCGCGCGTCGCCCCGCAGCATGATGCCGTAGAGCCGCATCTGCGCCGCTTCGCGCTTGTAGTCGAGCTCCTCGCGCAGCCGCTCGGACAACTCCTTGAAGATGTCCTCGTTCTGGATCGCGTTGTCCATCCGGTGATAGATCGCCATCGCCAGGCGGAGCTGGCGGATGTCGGCCTCAACCGTGCTCGGCATATCAGGGTACTGCAGCTTGCAAGCAACCTCGGTGCCGTCCGGCAAGATGCCGCGATGCACCTGCCCAAGCGATGCGGCGGCGGCGGCTTCCTGGCTGAACTCGCTGAACCGCGCGCGCCAATCCGCCCCAAGCTCGCTCGCCATGCGGCGGCGCACGAAGGCCCAGCCCATCGGCGGCGCGTTGGATTGCAGCTCGGCGAGCTCGGCCGCGTATTCGGCCGGCAGCGCGTCCGGCACGGTGGAAAGGAATTGCGCCACCTTCATCAGCGGGCCTTTCAGCCCGCCGAGAATGGTCTTGAGATCCTCCGCGTGGGCGGCGCGATCCGTGCGCATCCCGAGCACGCGGGCGCCGGCGACGCGCGCGGCGATGCCGCCCACCGCGCCCGAGGTGCGCGCCATCCGGCGCAGCTCGCCGAACAGGCTGCTCCGCTCGACCTCTTCGTTGGCCATCAGCTCCACTGCTCCAATTCGTCGATAAAGCCCGCGATGACGTCGAGGCCGCGGCTCCAGAATGCGGGATCGGACGCGTCGAGGCCGAACGGCGCCAGCAGCTCCTTGTGCCGTTTGGTCCCGCCCGCGCGCAGCATGTCGAGATACTTGGCCTGAAAGCCGGGATGACCGGACTGAAACACCGAATACAAGGCGTTGACCAGGCAGTCGCCAAACGCGTACGCGTAAACATAGAACGGCGAGTGGATGAAATGGGGGATGTAGGACCAAAACACCCGATACTCGGGGGTGAACTCGAAGGCCGGCCCGAGGCTTTCGGTTTGCACCTTCATCCATAGTTCGCCGATGCGCTCGGGGACCAGCTCGCCGGCTCGGCGCTCGTCGTGCAGCAAGGTCTCGAACTGGTAGAACGCGGTCTGCCGCACCACCGTGTTCAGCATGTCCTCCACCTTGGAAGCCAGCATGACGCGGCGGCGCCGCTTGTCGGTCTCGGCGTCCAGCATGGCGCGGAAGGTCAGCATCTCGCCGAACACGCTCGCCGTTTCCGCCAAAGTGAGCGGCGTGCCCGACATGAGATAGCCCTGCCCGGCCGCCAGCACCTGATGCACTCCGTGGCCGAGTTCGTGCGCCAGGGTCATGACGTCGCGCGTCTTGCTGTGATAGTTCAGCAGCAGATAGGGGTGCGCGGACGGCACCGTCGGATGCGCGAACGCGCCGCCCGACTTTCCGGGGCGGAGTGTCGCGTCGATCCATGGACGCTCGAAGAAGCTGCCACCGACCTCCGCGAGTTCGGGGCTGAACGTGCGGTAGGCGTCGAGCACGCGCGCTTGCGCGTCGGGCCAGGCGATCGCGCTGTCGTCGTCGGCCGGCAAGGGCGCGTTGCGGTCCCAGTGCTGCAGCTTGTCGAGGCCGAGCCACTTCGCTTTCATCGCGTAATAACGGTGCGACAGACGCGGATAGGATTCGCGCACGGCGGTGGAGAGCGCGAACACCACCTCGTCTTCCACCATGTTGGTGCGATTGCGGTAGCTGCCGGGCTGCGGATAGCGCCGCCAGGTGTCGACGATTTCCTTGTCCTTGGCGAGCGTGTTGGTCAGTAGCGCGAACAGCCGGATATTTTCGCCGAACGCGGCGCCGACCGCGCGGCCGGCCGCCTCGCGCACGGCGCGGTCCCGGTCGGACAGCTTGTTGAGAGCGTCCGTGACCGTCAGCGCCTCGCCACTCACCGTGACCCGCATGGCGGCCACGGTTTCGTCGAACAGCCGGCTCCAAGCGGAGCGCCCAGTGACCTCCTTCTCGTGCAGCAGGCGCTCGAGTTCGTCGGACAACTGGTGCGGACGGAACACGCGGAGGTCGCGCAGCCACGGACGCCAGCGCGCTGCGGCCGGGTCCGCGAGCTTCTCCTCCAGCAAGGCGTCGTCGAGCCGGTTCAGCTCCAGGGTGAAGAAGATCAGATGGCTGCTGATCGCCGTCACCCGCTCGCTGATCGTTTGATAGAACTTGCCGATCTCGGCGTCGGTCGAATCGCCGCTAAACAGCAGCTGAGCATAGGACATCAATCGGCCGAGCACCTCTTCTATCCGCTCGTACTCGGCGACGGCCGAAGCAAGCGCCGCCCCCGTCATCTCGGCCAGCCTGCCCAGGTGGGCCTCGGCGAAGCCGCGGGCGGCGGCATCGGCGGCGGCGAGGTCGGTCTCGACCGCCGCGCTGTCCGGACCGGGGTAGAGGTCGGAAAGATCCCACGCGGGAAGGTTGGGGGCGGCGCTCCCGCCGGCATCCGGGGCACGTGCGCAAGCGGCCCCGAGTGAGCCGGTCGCCGGGGCGGTGTCGCGCATCGGGTTGCTGTCCTGTCCTGCTGTGTACACCTTGCATGTAAGGTTGTGAGGAGCGGCGTCAAAGGGTTGCGATGACGGGCAAGCGCGTGCACCTGTTGGGCTCGGTGCCGATCGACACGGCGCCCGGCCTCGAAATCGGCCCGCTCACGGCCCCCATGGTGCTCAAGCGCGAGGGGCCGGTCCGGTATGTCGACTACCTCCCAACCGCCGAACTCCGCGCCAGCCAGCACGATCCGTCCGTGGTGCTCGCGGACATCGTGGACGTGGACATCGTCTGGGGCCAGCGCCCGCTGCGCGAGCTTGCCGGCGGCCCGGTCGCCTACGTGCTGGCGAGCCACGTGATCGAGCACGTGCCGGACCTGATCGGCTGGCTGCTGGAAGTGCGCGACGCGCTGGTGCCGGGCGGCACGCTCGGCCTCGCCATCCCCGACCGGCGCTTCACCTTCGACCTGTGGCGACGCGAAAGCAGCCTGGCCGAGATGGCGGAGGCTTTTCTGCTGCGGCTTCGGCGGCCGTCCGTGCGGCAGGTGTTCGACGCGGCTTCCCTCGCGGTTCCAGTGGACGCCGGCACGGCCTGGCGATGCGACCTCAGGGCGGGCCCGCCGCCCTCGGGCAAGCTGGAGGAGGCGTTCGCGCTCGCGCGAGGCCTCGTCGCCACGCCGCGCCATGTCGACGCGCATTGCTGGGTGTTCACCCCGGCAAGCTTTCTCGACTCGGCGGAGGCGCTGCTCCGGCTGGGGCTGTTCCCGTTCGCAATCGCGCTATTCCGGCCGACGGAGCGCGGGGCGCTCGAGTTCCTAGTCCGGCTCACGACCGGGGCCGGGCCGGCCGAGGCGGCGGCGTCCATCGCGGAGGCGCGCCAAACTCTCGCCGACGCTCCGCCCGCGCCGGGCGATTCCGCCGATCTCGCCCACGAGAACGCCGCCTTGCGGGAAGCGCTGCGCGCCGTCCGCTCGTCGACCTCCTGGCGGATCACGGCGCCGCTGCGCGCGCTCGGCCGGCTTCGGCCGAGCGCGGCGAAAGGCTCGCGGCGGGGCCTTGACGCCGGTGATCCGACCGAGCGGGCCTGACCGGACGCCGCGCGGCTGGTAAGAGCCCCGCGACGGCACAGGATCGATGAATGGAGGCTACGGCGGACGGGCTCCAAATCCC
>CAXUIE010000262.1:0-5087 GCA_964250825.1 uncultured Acidisphaera sp.
TCCCACCCCCGCGCCCCACCGCGAAGGCCGCGAGGGCGCCACTCAAGTCCAGAAGCTGGAAGCCTGGATGGACCAGGAAGCGAATTTCCCGCCTCATGCCGCACCCTGCGGGACAGCGGCGCGGTTTGCCCGCACCCAGACGGCCGTCAGGACGGCCGCGATCGCCAGCATGGGAAAGATGACGGCGTTCAGCTCCGCCCAGCCGAACCGCTCCAGCACCGGCCCGGCGGCCAGCGTTGCCACCGCCGTGAAGCCGTAGCGGATCAGCTCGGCCATACCCTGAACACGGGCGCGCTCACTGGGAAGGTGGGACGACGCGAGCAGCGTGGTCCCCCCCACGAACATAAAGTTCCAACCGACGCCGAGGCAGAGCAGCGCCAAGTAGAAGGCAATCAGGGTTGTGGAAGTCATTGCGATTACCCCGCACGCCGCGCTCAACGCCATGCCCGAGAATAAGACCCCCGACATCCCGAGCCTTTTTATTAGGCGGCCGGCGAAGAATGACGGCCCGTACATCCCGACCAGGTGCCACTGAATGATCTTCGCGCCATCGTCGATGGAGTGGCTGCATCCGACCGCGGCCAGCGGCGCCGCCGTCATCACGAACATCATCACCACGCCGCCGATCACGTTGTTGCCCAGGGCCGCCAGCGAGATCGGCTGGCGGAACACGGTCCAGAGACTGCGGACCGGACGCGCGGCGGCGTCGGTCGATGCGCCCGGGGTGTCCACGTCGCGATAGCCGATCCCGATCAGCAGGGCCGAAAGGAAGCCGAGCACGAACACCATCAGGTAGGAGCCCGCGAATAGGGCGGGGAATAAATTCTTGCTCCACGCCGCCAGCGCCGGGCCGAGCACGGCGGCGATGACCCCGCCGGCCAGCACCATCGAGATGACACGGGCCTTATGATCCGTGTCCACCGAATCGGCGGCGGCCAAGCGGTAGTACTGCGCGAAGGCCTGGAACACGCCCACGGCCGCCGTGCCCAGGCAGAACACCCAAAAGGCGTCGTGAAACACCGCCCAAACGGACATTAGGCCGCCCACAGCGCATGTCGATGCGCCGAGCACGAAACCCCAGCGCCGACCGATGCGCTGCATCAGCAGGGAAGCGAACAGGGTGGCGACAGCGCCCGCCACGGTAATGAGCGCGAATGGGAGGGTGGCGAGAGACTTGTCGGGCGCGAGCTGATAACCGGTCAGCCCGGTCAATGTCAGGTCAATAGACACCGCGGCTGTGAAGAGCCCCTGGGCGACGGTTAGAATGAATGCGTTCGAGCGTCCCACAGGTGCTTGGCCCGGCGCGGTCGCGCTTCTCGAAAAGAGGGCCAGGAGGGACGATCTTGCGGATGCGCTCATGACGCGGGCCGTCTAAACCGCGCGACGCTGATTGCGATCCTGGCCGGCATCGGTTCCCACCTCACTGCTTGAGCGAACCATTTTCTCCTAAATCAATGGCCGGATAAATGACATGAATCCCTCGTTTTCGGTCATCACCTCTGATGATGCCCACGGCTCCGTAACTCCTGTCCGGATGCTGGTATGGGGCGGGGCAAAGTGCCGATTCGTAAAGGCACTCGCAGCTGACACTCCGGTTAGCACCTGAGCCCGCTTGGTGGCACCCGAAAGGCCGATAGTGACCGCGCATACTCCATGTTCACTTTGTGTCGGCAGCAACGGCCTCACGCGCCCGCCATTGGCAACGGGCGGGGTGGACGCGCGAGCCGGTGTCGTGCGGGATGCCGAGTTCGCGCACGCCGAGGCGCTCGACGATGTCGCGCACGCTCTCCGTCGAGGTGAACGAGACGGCGCTTGGCGACCATGACCAGCAGCGAGTCAGTTCCTCAAGTGTTTCCGGCATCCGGGGCACTCGGTGACGCCAGGCGAAAATCCTCAGCTGGCCGCCCTCAGGCAGATCGAGAACGGCCGCAACGATGGGCTCCGACGCCTACGCAGGTGGCTCGTCCACCAGCACCGCCGGCACGAACACCGGCTCCGCCTGCCCTAACGCCGCGCGTCGCCACTGGTAGATCAGGCTGCGGGCGACGTCATGGGCCGTGCCACGTCGCAGACCCTCGCGCCCGTCTGGAACGCTTCCGCCAGGATCCGCTCGCGCTGCTCATCGCTCCAGCGACGGCGACACTCCGGCCCGCCAGTATCGTCACCTGCGCCATGGTCGAAACGGACGTCCTTACCTGCGGCTGTTAAGGGTGACGTCACGACACGACGGGTTGAGCGAGGTTTCGGCCAATTCGGTCGATCAGTGCCCTTTCTGCGAACTACGGCGGGCTGCAGTCGCTAAGCGGGTGCCGAACACCGTCATGCCGATGTTAGGATGACTCTGGGCTGCTGAGGGTTTGATTTGCCACATGAAGACGCCGCGCTGGACCGCTGTCAGTGAAAGCGGCTTCGCCTGGGAGCAGGCTGCGCTGGAGTTCATGCGCGGACTGCTTCCGGACCGTGACCCTTGGCGGGCTTGGTCCAATTTCGAGTTCATCGATGATGAGGGTCGGGTCAATGAGGTTGACCTCCTCGTCCTGACTCCCGCCGGACTCGTCCTGGTGGAAATAAAGTCGCGGCCTGGAACGGTCTCGGGTGACGCGCAAACCTGGACGTGGCGGACGGAAGGGCGCCCGATCATGACGGACAACCCCCTTCTCCTCACAAATCGTAAGGCGAAGCGGCTTGCTTCCGTGCTCCGGCGCCAGGAGACATTCCGCACCGCCCGCACCAGCGCTCCCTGGATCGAGCCCTTGATCTTTCTTTCCGATGTCAAGCAGCCTCCCGCGATCGACCCCGGAACGGCGCAACGCGTGGTCCTGCGCGGCCGCCCTGGCGCGCCCGACGATGACGGGGTGATCGGGACGCTGCTCCGCGCCGGGGATCTCGGATTTAGCCGGCGCGGCCCGCCGGACGCCGCGGCAACGCGCGTCATCGCGCGCGCGCTTGAACAGGCCGGCATACGGCCGCCCGGCCGGGGCCGCCGCGTCGGGGACTACGAGCTCGACAAACTGCTCACGGAGGGCAGCAACTGGCAGGATTTCTCGGCCCGGCATGCTGCCACAGGCTTCGTGCGTCGGGTGCGCATCTACCCCTATGCCCGGGCGGCGTCGGCCGACGAGCGTAGCCGCCTGACGCGGACGGCGCGGCGCGAGGTTCGGGTGCTTGAAGGGGTGGAGCACCCCGGCATCGAGAAGCCGCACGACTATCGCGAGGCCGAACTCGGGCCGGCGCTGGTGTTCGATTACGACGAGAACGCGCCCCGCCTCGACCGCTACCTGGCGCAGCGACAAAAGGAGCGGCCACTATCGCTCGCGCAGAAGCTGGCGCTCATCCGCCAGCTCGGCGAAGCGATGGCGTACGCGCACGCCAAACGCCTCTACCATCGCGGTCTGGCACCCGTGAACGTCCTGGTCCGTGACCCGGCTAGCGACGTGCCGCGTTTGCAGGTCACCAATTGGCAGGTTGCCAGCCGTGGTGACGGCAGCGCCGGCGAGGCCGTGGTCACGGACGGCACGCGACACATCGAGGATTACCTTTCGGATCCCGGCAAGCTCTATCTCGCCCCGGAAACCGCCACCGGTACCGACATAGGTGCCGCCGAGGCCGACGTATTCTCGCTCGGCGCGATCGCATTCTTCGTGCTCGCCGGCCACCCGCCTGCCGCGAGCCCCCTCGAGCTGCCGGCGCTGTTGCGCGAGGGCGACGGCCTGCGTCTCTCCGGCGCAGTCAACGGGATCGGTGAGTTTCTCGAGGAAACCGTGCGGATGGCGACCGCGCCGGCGGTTCGCAACCGTATGCGCGACGGGCGCGAGTTCCTCGACTACCTGGCCTTGGCCGAGGACGAGGCGCGCCCGCGCGACCCAGTCCCGGCACCGCTGATCGATCCGTCCCTCGCCGCGAACGGCGACCGGCTGGATGGCGGGCTGGTGTTTCTCCGTCGGCTCGGCCGTGGGGGCACCGCCGAGGCCTTCCTGGTCCAGCGCGAGGCCAGCGAGGAGGAACTCGTCCTCAAGCTGGCGGTGGACGCGGCCCATGCCGACAGGATCAGCGCCGAGGCCGAGGTGCTGCGACCACTCGGCCACCACAACATCGTTCGCTTCGTCGCAGAGGCGACCGTCGCGGAGCGGCCCGGCATCCTGATGCAGCGAGCCGGCGACCGCACGCTCGGCCAGTGGATTAGGGGCGGCGACCCTCCGCTCTCGCTCGATCTGATGCGGCGCTTCGGCGATCAGTTGCTGTCCGTGCTGGAATACCTCGAGGAGGCCGGCGTCGCGCACCGCGACATCAAGCCGGACAACATTGGCATCGCTCAGCCCAACAAAGGGGCCTACCGGCTGGTGCTGTTCGACTTCTCGCTGTCGCGCGCTCCCGCCGAATCGATCGAGGCGGGCACGCGCCCCTATCTCGACCCGTTCCTCGCCGAGCGTCGACCGCCGCGCTGGGACCGCCACGCGGAACGCTACGCCGCCGCTGTCACCTTGCACGAGATGCTGGCCGGCACCCCGCCCGTGTACGGCGATGGCTTGAGCGATCCGCTGCTGATCGAGGGCGAGGCGACGATCGCGCGAGAACGCTTCGACCCGGCCCTGCGCGACACGCTCGACAGTTTCTTCACCAAGGCACTCAAGCGCGATCCGGTCGAGCGTTTCGAGAGTGCGGAGGAGATGCTGCGCGGCTGGCGGGAGGCGTTCGCCCCGACCGAGCGACGAGCGCTGCCGAGCGACGGCATCGAGCTGCTGGCGCGCCGGCTCGACCGCACCAGCAGCATCGCCGAGACCGGCTACGGCGTGGAGGCGCTCGCCGTGCTGAACGGCATGGGCATCCACACGGTGCAGCAATTGCTCGACGTGCCTCGCGTGAAGTTCCGCTACCTCGTGGGCGTGGGCGACAAGGTCCGACGCGAGATTCGCGAGCGGGCCAAGCGGATTGCCGAGGTGCGGGGGGATCTCGTTCCGGGCAGCGCCGCGCGGGAGGAGGGCGGCCGGGCGAGCGTGGACCGGCTTGCCGAGCAGCTCGTGCCGCACCGCCCGGCGGGCGACGAGCGACCGGAGGACGCCATCCTGGCGCGCTATCTCGGCCTGGAG
>CAXUIE010000263.1:0-2365 GCA_964250825.1 uncultured Acidisphaera sp.
GCGGGATCACCCGCGCTCGGACCGCCCGCGACGGTTCAGCGCGCCGGCCCGAGCGACGTCCCAGCGCCGGTGACCGGGCTCGGGCCAGGGGAAAAGCCCGGAGCGACGCCGCCGCCGGGACCCTGATTGACGCAATCCGAGACTTGCGTGTCCCACTGGTAGCGCTCGGCGAGGCCGCGCGTCGTTATGCCGGGCAGGTAGTCGGTCGATTCCGGGAGGTCGCGATCGTTTTCCGTGTACAGCGAACCGCGGTTCTGACGCTTGTACACCTGGTCCGCGCGCTGTCGGCAAGCGTTGACCGTCGCCTCCGCGGCCCGGACCTGCGGGCTGGGTGGCGGGGGCGGCGTGCAGGCGCTCAGGTTCCAAGCCAACGCGGCCGCGAGCGGCCCAGACCACGACCATGGCAGGGAAGAACGGATCATGCGGTCGCTCCGTTGAAGGCGGCGGGTGCGGCGGGGCCGCCAAGTGCGAAGGGAGGCAGTCGGGCGCGAAACCGCGCCTCGTCGAAGCGAGCCTCGGCCGTCAGCGGGGTGCTCGCGGCGGCGCGCAGAAGGGCAGGGTGAAGGGCCGCTCCGTCGCGCTCCAGGCGAAGCAGGCCGGCCGCCCAGCGAGCCTGCGCGAGAAGGTCGACGAGGGCGAGCAGCCGCAGGCAGATCGACAGTCCGTGGGACGTCGTCATTCCCACGGTGGCGTCAACGGCCGCCGCCCAGCAGCGGGCGTCGCGGTCGGCCAAGGCGAGGTCGGTGTAGCCGCCATCGGGCCGCCGAAACCGAAAGCCGCGTGCGACACCGGCCCGCGCGCTTAACGCCGCCTCGCGCGCGGCTTCCCACGCCCGCTCGATATCCCGCCCCCTGACGGCGGGCAGGTGCTCGAGCGGCTGCTCCACGAGGTAGGTCAGAAGCCCGTCATGGGTTCGGCCGAAACGGACGGAAGCGAGGCGATCGGGACAATCCATCACGGCAAGGATGGACCCGCGCTGCCCGGCGCGCCAGCCTTGCGCGCGACACAACGCAGGAGATTTCGCCATGACGGAACTGTTTCGGCTGACAGCGACCGAAGCCGTTCGCCGCGTGCGCGCCGGCACGCTAAGCCCCGCGGACCTGATGGCTTCGTGCCTCGATCGGATCGCCGATCGGGAAGCCGCGATCCACGCGTTCGCCTGCTTCGATCCGGTGGCGGCACGGGCCGCGCGGCCGCGCCCGGGGCGCCTGCACGGCGTGCCGGTCGGGGTGAAGGACGTGCTGGACACGGCCGACATGCCGACGGGCTATGGTTCGCCGATCTGGGACGGCTGGCGACCGCGCGCTGACAGCGCGGCCGTCGCCTGGACCCGTCAGGCGGGCGGGGTCGTGATCGGCAAGACGGTCACGACCGAGTTCGCCACCCGTCGCCCCGGCCCCACCACCCATCCGTGCAATCAAGCGCATACGCCGGGCGGCTCGAGCAGCGGCTCCGCCGCCGGCGTGGCCGACTTTTTCTTTCCCCTCGCGTTCGGCACGCAAACCGCCGGGAGCATCATCCGGCCGGCCGCGTTCTGCGGCGTGGTCGGCTTCAAGCCGAGCTTCGGCACGATCGCGCGCTCGGGCATGAAGCTGATGAGCGAAAGCCTTGACACGATCGGCGCGATGGCGCGCTCGGTCGCCGATTGCGCCTTGTTCGTGGGCGCGGTGTCGGGCCGCGATCTCGGCGATCCGGACGCCAAGCCCGAGCGGGCGCCGCGCGTCGGCCTTTGCCACTCGCCGATGTGGGACCGGGCCGAGCCGGATACCCAGGAATTGCTGCCGCGGATCGCCGAACGGTTGGCGCGCGCGGGCGCGCGGATCGAGGACCGCCTCCTGCCGGCCGAGTTCGCCGCGCTGGAAACCGCGCAACCCGTGGTGATGAACGCGGAAAGCGCCCGCTCGATGGGTTGGGAACTGGCGCACGCGCGCGACCGGATCAGCGATCAACTGCTCGACCGTCTCGATTGGGGGCTGGCCCGCGGAGAGGCCGAGATCGCCGAGGCCCATGCGGTGTTCGCGCAAACCCGCCGCGCGTTCCGCGGCGTCATGGAAGGGCTCGACATCCTCCTGACGCCCTCCGCGCCGGGCGAAGCGCCGGAGGGGATCGGCTGGACTGGCGACCCGATCTTCAACTGGTTCTGGACCAGCCTGCACGTTCCGTGCGTGACCGTCCCGGCGGGCGTGGGACGCAACGGATTGCCGCTCGGCGTGCAGATCGTCGCCCGCGAAGGCGACGACCGGGCGGCGCTGGCCTGGGCGCAGTGGGTAACGGCGGCGATCGGCTGAGCGGCGTGCCAGCCTTCGGTTCAAAAAGCGACGCGGGCGGTCAGGATCCAGGCGTTGTTGTAGACAGGCGTCAGCAC
>CAXUIE010000263.1:2375-5087 GCA_964250825.1 uncultured Acidisphaera sp.
CGTCACGGTCGGTGCGACCGCAACCTGATATCCGCCGCCGATAATCAGCCGCAGGCGTCCCACCAGGTCGAAACGTCCAAGGATCAGGCCCGGGGTCAAGAACACCTGATTCTTGCCGGCGTGCAGCCCGTTCGGCCAATACGTGTAATTGACCTCGACCTCGGGCCAGAAATAACGCGCGAGATGATATTGGAACGTCACGTTTGTCACGATCGCGGTGCCGATGGTCCGCTCATGCCGGAACGGGATTGGGACACCCACCGTGGCTTGGATGTCGAAGTCCCCCCAACCCTTGCCTCCGGCCAAGGTCGGCGTGATCACCCAGGTATCGCTTGTAAACGCGGGGATCCCGCTTGGCGCTTGCAGCCCGAGGAACGTGGTGACGATGTAGTTGCCGGACTCCTCGTTCGCACTCAGCAGGCGCTGCTTGACCGTGATGAATGGGGCGTCGCCCCATCCGGCCGCGGGCCTGACGTTGTAGCGCTGCACATAGAGTGGCGGATTGATCAGAAGCTCGTTGGTGGTGGTCGGAATCAGCTCAAGCCCCTTGCCGTTGGCATACGAGTCGACGTCCGCACCGTTCCCGAGGTGCTCCCAATACTGGTCGTATCGGACTTCCTGCTCCAATCGGGGCGTGACGGTCACGAGCGGTGTCATCCAATGCGGCTGGCTGGCCTGCGCCTGGGCCACGCGATCGAACCAGTGCGTGAAGTAGTCTCCGATATTGGCCGTGACGCTATGGGCGGTTGGCGCGGGGGTGTAGCCATCGGGCGTGCCGGGCGTCGACTGCGGATCATCCGCCCAAGCAGCGCTGGACATTACGGTTGCGGTCGAAACGGCGAACATCGAGGCGACGAGGGCGGAGACGAACGGGCGCATCGCGACAGGAACTCCAACTCGGCTGCGCGATCGGTTATATATGACGGGAAATAGCGAGCAAGCGCGGCGCTCGCTGTCTGTTCCGGTTAAGCGGATTGTCCAGTTCGGCGTGATAATTTTGCACGCAACAACTGTTACGCGAACCAAGCTTGCAGCCGCTCGCGCGCGTCCGCGCCCGCGGCGAGCGACCAGGCGTTCACGATGGCGAGCCTGAACCCGCCCGGCGGCATCGAGTGCTGCGCGGGCGGCTTGTCCTCGTGAAAGGTGATCTGCACGCTTGAGACCTCCGGCTCGCGCAACAACTCGGCGACGGTGGCGGCCGGAGGATGCCTATAGGTTTGGTCGTGCGGGCCGAACAGGACGACGCTGATCCCGTCACGCCGGTCGTGATCGTCGAACCGCCAATCGCGGGTTTCGTAGAGCCGGATCACCGCCTCCACCCACCCCGGCCCATAGAGATCAGGCCACTGGTCGGCAAACCTGAGATGCGCCTCGATGATGCGGCCGCCGATGGTTTCGAAATTGGCCATCCCGGTGTAGCCGACGAGATGCTTGGCGGCCCACGCCCCGCAATACGTCTCCACCTCGGGCCGGTGCGCCGCCTCGATCAGCCAGTGATCGAACGTGCCGCCCGGCGCGGTCCGGCCGACCGCGTGACGCCACCAGCGCGCCTCGCCATCGACCAGCGCGACGTCCGAGCTCACGTGGTCGCCGGTCAGCAGCGTGGACCAGAAATGCCCGCCGGTCAGCGCCGCCCCGTATTCGCCGGCGTCGGCGATGACGCGGCTGCCGGCACCCATGCCGCGCAGATTGATCATCGGCTTGGAGAACACTGGAAAGCGCGGCGGCGTCACGCCGTGCGGCGCGGCGTCGAGGCCCTGCGACAGCGCGACCCGTAGCTTGTCGTATATCCAGCGCTGCTCCGGGTACCACAGCCAGGCGTCCGCATCCTCCGTCGGTACCCGCACGTGCTCGGGGCAGGGGACGCCAGCGAAATACTGCAAGCGCCAGGGATCAGCCTCGCAGACCGGCATCAACCTTTCACCGGCTCGAATCCGACCGGGCGCAGCCGGCCGGGCAGGGTCGCGAGCGATTCGGCGGTGTCGAAGTCGCGCAGCACCGTGTCCTCGCCCACCTCGATCTCGGCGACCGCATCCATGTGCCGGGCGAGCAGGAATCGCGCGCCGCTGTCGCCCGACACGCCCATGATCTCCGGAAAGAACCGCCGGTCCCACAGCATCGGATTACCCTGCTTGCCGCGGAACGTGGGCAGCACGATCAGCTTTCCTCCGTCCGGGTCGTAGGCCGCGAGCAGGCGGTCGATGATCCGCCCCGTCACCAGCGGCATGTCGCCCAGGCAGACGATGGCGGCGGCGCAGTCGGGCGGCACGGCGGCGATGCCCGCCTTGAGGCTGGCCGACAAACCCTCGGCATAATCCTGCGCGTGCACGTACCGCAGCGGCCGCCCGCCAAGCGCGTGCTCGACCTGCTCCGCCTGATGCCCCGTGACGGCCAGGATCGGGCGCGCGCAGCTGGCGAGCACGTTGTCCACCACGCGGGCCACCATCGGCTTGCCGGTGCGGTCCGCGATCAGCAGCTTGTTGTGCGGGGCCATGCGCCGCGACCGCCCGGCCGCCAGCACGACCGCGGCGATGGTCGGCGCCCGGCGCGGCGCCGGCCCGGTGCGCGGCGTGGAGGGCGCTTCGGCGCGCGGCAGCGGGCGCGTGTCAACCTCCTTGAGCAGCCCGCCGACCCCCATGCGGGACACCTCGCGCCCGCCCACCGGCAGGCCGGCGAACAGGCGCGCGAGCACGAAGTCGATGCCGTTCAAGG
>CAXUIE010000264.1:0-5077 GCA_964250825.1 uncultured Acidisphaera sp.
GGCCTGCGCATGGTCGGGGCCGAGCAGCTCGTAGGCGTAGACCTCAACCCTGGGCGGCAAGCGGCGGCGGAAAAGTTCGGCATGACCGATTTCGTCAACCCAAGCGAGGTCGGGGGCGACCTGGTGCCCTATCTCGTGAACTTGACCAAGGGCGGGGCCGACTACTCCTTCGAATGCATCGGCAACGTCCAGGTGATGCGCCAAGCGCTGGAATGCGCCCATCGGGGGTGGGGTAAGTCGGTCATCATCGGGGTTGCCGGCGCCGGCCAGGAGATCGCCACGCGGCCGTTTCAGCTCGTCACCGGGCGGGTTTGGATGGGAACCGCCTTCGGAGGCGCGAGGGGGCGGACGGACGTGCCGCGCATAGTCGATTGGTACATGGACAAGCGGATCAATATCGACGACCTTATCACTCACGTTTTGCCGTTCGAGCAGATCAACGAGGGGTTCGACCTGATGCGCCGGGGCGAATCGATTCGAACGGTGGTGACGTTCTAAGTGCGTCACCGGGAGAGAAGCGTCCACAACGCGCGATTGTTAACCTCTCTGCAAGCATTTGGGGCCGTACTCGGTCGCTAGGTCACGGAGGCACGGCATGTTGTGGTTTGTGGCGATAGCGACGATTCAAGTCGCGGTGGTTGTTTTGGTGTCGAGCCTGCCCAATCTCCGGCGGTCGTCGCCCGTGGCCAAGCGCTTGCGACCCGCGGCGGAGGGCAGCGATCCCTCCTCGTCGCCAATGGCGCCGTGATCGGCCAAAGCCATCCGAGCGCCTCGCTCACGGCGGCGCGCTGAGCCAAGACTACTCCGTTGGCGCGGACCGCCTGTCGAACCGACCACCGAAGGCGAGTATCTCGCGGGAGAACGTGACCGCCGAAAACACCACGAACGGGATGCAGATGAGAAACAGCCGGGTCTCGTTCAGCAGAGCGAAATTCAGGATGCTCGCCAGCAGGAAGAGATCGAAGGCGCCGATGGCGACAAAGCGGGCCTGCCGCCGCCGGAGACCGAACCGCAGCACCAGCACGGCCTGCGAGGCAACCGCCACGACGTAGATATCGTTGTAGAAGTGGCTGGAAACCAGGTTCTTCAAAAATCGCAGGCCGTTCTCGGCGATCAACAGATGATTGCCAAGCGCCTGATGCAGTGAACCGCTTTCTTCCGCTGGTATAAGCGAAGCCGCCGCCGTGCGGCTGGTTTCGTGACCGAACGTGCTTTCAACGAGAAGATAATCCCGCAACGTGGTCACGTAGAGGACGGCGACGGCGATCAAGGCGACGCCCGCGAGAGCTTCGCGCCAGAAGACCTGGCCGTCGAGCAGTCGGCGAGCCGCCGCGTGGCACAGCAGCCAAACGCCGAAGAACGCCGCCGACTCGCGATTGAACAGCGTCAAGACGTAGACGAGCAGAAAGCCGGCGCCGAGCCGCTTGCCGCTGAACATCATGAAAGCGAGAAAGGAGAAGAATACCAGCTCGAACATGTCCCACGTGTAGAGCCAGTAGTCGCTCAGCACGATGAACAGGACGCTGCCAAGAAGGGTGCCGGCGACCGCCTTGGCGAGGCTGCCCGTGTAGCGCGACAGCAAGCCGAACAGCACGACATTCTTCACCAGGATCATCGTAGCGGTGAAGGCGTCCAAAGCGACCAAGTTGCGCGCGTCGCGCTGCGCGAACACCCGCTCGAAACCGGCATGGAACCTGGGAAAATGCAGCTGGAGCCATGCCACGCCCGCCTCGAAGCCGCCGAGTGCGAGGGGGCCGAGCAGGCGGGCCTGAAACGCCTTCCAGGGCGGATGGCCGGACAACACGCCATGGGATGTCTCGACGAGCCTTTCCCCCATGGACGCGTGGATCTGGTAGAAAATCTGGTACTCGTTCGACGAGACCGCCAGCAGCGCTATCCCGATCACGAACAGCGCCAAGCCGCTTGACGCGTTGCGCAACCCGACGTCGGCGGACCGATGCGTGGCGATTACGGGAGAGGCCGTCATCGCGGTTCAAACCGGACGCAGGCCGTTGAAACCGTTTGAGGCATGGATAAGAAGGGTGACACTCGCGGATCGTTTTTCTAGTCCCTCGTAGGCCAATCTGCTCGCGGGAAGCAATAGCCTAGCAATGGTTGCAAGTAATCACCCGAAGAGCGGGATCATCCATTCACCAGTGAACATCGCAACGCGCATGTAATGCTGACCGTCGTATAGCAATCGTGACGGCCCAAGTAGACATGCCAAGCTGCAACTTGCGGCGAGTGCGCGCGGCACGGCTTCCCGCGCCGCGCGTATCCGCTAACCGCTTAGCCCCAGCCGATGTTGGCGGCCGTCACCGCCGCGTGGCCGACGAGGTCGATGCTGCCGGCCGTCCCGAACGTGAGGAGCGAGCCGCCGTGGCCGTCGCTGACGCACTTGAAGGCGCTTTGCAGACTTTTGTCGACGCCCAGGCTGTCGCCGTCGTTGAAGTTGAAATCCTCGATCTTCATCGCGCCGCTGTTGGCGTGGAAGAAGTAGGTCGAGCCGTTGTTGCCGCCGCTCACGTCCAGCGATCCCGTGCCGGCGGTGAACAGGTTGCGGCCCGGCCCGGAATCCGCCGTCACGGTGTCCGTCCCGCTGCCGCCCGTCAGGATCAAGGCGACGGGAGAGTGAAAGGCGAATGACAGCGTGCCCGAGCCGAGCTGCACCGTTTCGCTGCTGACGTGGGCGTCGAACGAGATGTAGTAGGTCCCCGTATCAAAAAATTAAGAGATGGTGGTGTCGAGCGCTCCCTTGAAGCTGCTGGTGCCGGTGGTGATGATCGGAACACTCGCGTTGGCGCCCGTGTCGTCGCAAACCGTCATCGTGGTCGGAGTGGCGGGGGCTGCGATGTTGAAGGTATGCGTCCCATTGCCCGGCATCGCGGCGGACTGATGCGCGTCCGTGCCGTCGTAGCTGACACCGTCGACATAGAGGTTCCGATCCACCGAGCCGTTGGCGTCGGGATGGCTGGGCCCCCAGGCGTCATTGATGAACTGCACGGCGACGGTGTGAGCGCCGGCGCCGAAGGTGCCGTTGATCGTGTAGGTCTGATCGGCGCCTACCTTGTGCAGCGCGGTGGCTGTCAAGATGCCGCCCTGCTGCTTGCCGTCGACGAACACCTTGAAACGCGCGTCGCCGGCGGTGTCGGAGATGCTGTCGTGGTTGGCGTAGGCGTCCTCGCTGATCTTCAGCACGAAGCTGTCCGGGCCGGCGCCAATCGTCACGGCGCTTGATGTCGGCGTTGGCGTCGGCGTGGCGTTCAGCGAGGTCGAGCCGTCGTGGTTCTGATAGCCGGCTTGTCCGGCGATTTCGGAATTGGCTCCGTCATTTGAATAGGCGTGAACCCAGTTCACCTGAAAGTCGGCGGACGTGCCGGCCTGCGCGTCGGGCGTCCAGCTTTTTCCCAGGTTCGCGTAAGCCGAGAGAATGATGTTCATCGCCTGGTGCTCGTTCGCCGCTGTCGGGCACGAGTAGATGGCGTTGCCGTCGAGGTACCAGGTGATCGTCGTCGGGGTCCACATCAGGCCGTAGGTGTGGAACGCCGCCGAGAAGTCAGGCCCATTATAGATATTGTAGTTGTTTGTCGGCGTAGTGATGTCGCCGCCGTGATTGGTGAAATCGACCTCGTTCGGACTGGCGGCGTTATGTTCCTCGATGTCGATTTCCGGAGGCCACGGACCACTGTTGGGCAACAGCCAGAACGCATCCTGGAATCCGCTCGTGCCTGCGAGCTTGGCATTCATCTCGAAATACCCGTACTCCTGCGAGAATCCGCCAGGAACTCCGCTTGGATTGGTGTCGAGATAGGGCGAATACGTCGTGTTGACCGCCATGTTCAGCACGCCGTTGGAAATGCTGAACTGTGATCCCGGTTGGCCGGGCAGCGTCGGATTAACCGTGCCGGCGTTGCCGGTGGACAGGTCGCCGTAGAAATTTTCCGTTTCCCACGTTTCGCCCTTGGTGCCTGGCATACCAGCATTTAGTGAATTGAATTCGTCATCAAAAGTCAGCTTATAACCGGTAAGATCAACCATGAAATTTGAACCTCAGATTAAATACCGAGGCGAGACTTATCGCTTGCGCGGTAAAAATACTGTGAAGTAACGACCTACGTTGGTGTGGTCCGCGAGTGGTCAGAATTTTTTCACGTGCCCGTTGGCTTACCGTGAAGGGCATTGCCGGCCGCCCCTTGCCGGTATCGTAAGCATGCTTATATGAAACCGGGTTATCGGAGCGGCGTGATGGCGGCTAGGATTGACATTCACGAGCCGGGCGGGATCGCGGCGTTCCCGCGCCCGCAGGACTCATACGGTTTTCGCCTGTGGCACGTGCTTCACGCATGGCAACGACGAGTGGAGCGCATCCTCGCTCCGCTCGACTTGACCCACATGCAGTTTGTCGTGCTGTCGATCACTTGGTGGCTTGAAAGCAACGGCGAAACGCCGTCGCAAAGCCGCATCGCCGGCTTCGGCAAGATCGACCGCATGACCCTGTCCAACGTCCTCCGCCTGCTCGAGGACAAGGAGTATGTCGAGCGCCGCCCGCATCCGGACGACCCGCGCGCGAACTGGGTGAGCCTGACGCGGTCGGGACAAGCGACGATGGCCGAAGCCAAGCGGATCGTGTGTGAGACGCAGGACGCCTTCTTCGGACGCTTGTCGCCGGAAGGGCAGGCGGCGCTCCGCGAACAGCTCGACGCGTTGATGCGTTGGGAGGGCTGCGAATTTACGGATGCCGCGCTGCCTGCCGCGCGATCGAAGAAAATCGAGGCTTGATATGGACGGCTCGCAACCAGTTCTGGAACGAACGCGTGCGCCCGATCCCATCGAGCGAAAGGGCGCTCCGGTGTCGAGTCCCGCCACGGGGGCGCCCGCGCGGAAGCCGCGGCCGCTCAGGCGGCTCTTGCTTCTTGCCGTGTTGCTTGCGGTGATCGCGGCGGGATCGCTGTATGGTTACCGGTGGTGGACGACCGGGCGTTTCATGGAAGGTACCGACGACGCCTACACCGCCGCCGACGCAGTCGGGATCGCCCCGCGCGTGTCGGGCTACGTGCGCGAAGTGCTGGTGACGGAC
>CAXUIE010000265.1:0-2613 GCA_964250825.1 uncultured Acidisphaera sp.
CCCCCCCGGGGCACCACCCCCCCGCGCGCGGGCGCCCGGCCACCGCCGCGCGCCTCGGCACGGGCGCCAACGTCGCGGCCCGCATCCCCGCCGACGACCACGTGCGCCGCGAACCCCACTTGGCCGCGATCGAGCGGCAATGGGGCGCCGCGCCGGGGCGGCAGCAGAGCGACGGCCGCAGCATCTTCGTGCTAGGCGAAACCTTCGACAACGTGTTCGTCGGCGTCCAGCCCGCGTTCGGTTACGAGGGCGACCCGATGCGCCTGCTGTTCGAGCACGGCTTCGCGCCTACGCACGCCTTCAGCGCGTTCTATCGCTGGATCCGCGAGGATTTCGCCGCGCACGCAGTGCTGCATTTCGGCACGCACGGGGCGCTCGAGTTCATGCCGGGCAAGCAGGCCGGGATGTCCGCCGAATGCTGGCCGGACCGGCTGATCGGCGACCTACCCAACTTCTACCTCTACGCTTCGAACAATCCTTCAGAAGGCATGATCGCCAAGCGCCGCGCCAACGCGACGCTCATCAGCTATCTCACCCCGCCCGTGGCGCACGCCGGCCTGTATCGGGGCCTGCTCGACCTGAAATCCTCGCTCGACCGCTGGCGTGCGATCGAACCCAATGCCGATGCGGGCCAGCGCGCGGCGCTCGCGGGGCTGGTGCAAGCGCAAGCGGCCGCCGTGGAGCTCGCCGCCGCCGAGCCTGCCTGGGCCGATCCCACCATGGAGATCGACCGCATCGGCGCGGCACTGCTCGAACTCGAATATGCGCTGATCCCGCATGGCCTGCACGTCGTCGGCGCCCCGCCCGATGCAGCGCAGCGGGCCGAAATGCTGGACGCGGCGGGTGTAACGGAACCGGACCGGCGCGCGGCGGTGAACGCGCTGCTTGCGGCCGACGCGGAGCTGCCCGCCATCCTCCATGCGCTGCAAGGCGGCTATCTGCGCCCCGCGCCCGGCGGTGACCTGCTGCGCACCACCGACGTGCTGCCCACCGGGCGCAACCTGCACGGCTTCGACCCGTTCCGCATCCCCTCGGCGTTCGCCTTGCAGGACGGCGCGCGCCAGGCCAACCGATTGCTCGCGCGGCACGCGGCGCAGGGCAACGCGCTGCCCGAGACGGTGGCGATGGTGCTGTGGGGCACCGACAACCTGAAAACCGAGGGCGGCCCGATCGCGCAAGCGCTGTGGCTGATGGGTGCGGCGCCGCGGTTCGACAGCTACGGCCGGCTGACGGGCGCGCAGCTCGTTCCGCTCGAAACCCTTGGCCGCCCGCGCGTCGACGTCGTGGTGACGCTGTCCGGCATCTTCCGCGATCTGCTCCCGTTGCAGACGAGACTGCTGGCCGAAGCGGCGCTGCTGGCGGCCTCGGCCGAGGAGCCGATCGAGCAAAATCTGGTCCGCAAGCACGCGCTCGCCTTCCAGGCCGAGCACGGCGGCGACATCGCGCAGGCCGCGCTCCGCGTGTTCGGCAACGCCGATGGCGCATATGGCGCCAACGTCAACCACCTGATAGCCGAAGGCGCCTGGAACGACGAGGACGAACTCGCCGAAGCCTACACGCGCCGCAAGGGCTTCGCCTACGGCGTCAACGGCCGCCCCGCGCGACAGGACGCCGTGCTCGGCCACATGCTCGCGCGCGTGGATATCGCCTATCAGAACCTCGACAGCATCGAGGTCGGCGTCACCACCGTGGACCACTATTTCGATACGCTGGGCGGGATCAGCCGCGCCGTCCGCCGCGCGCGCGGCGGCGAGGCGGCGAGCGTCTACATCGGCGATCAGACGCGCGGCGACGGCATTGTGCGCACGATTGCCGAGCAGGTCGCGCTCGAAACCCGCACCCGCGCGCTCAACCCGAAATGGTACGAGGCGCTCCTGCACCACGGCTACGAGGGCGTGCGCGAGATCGAGGCGCATGTCACCAACACGCTCGGCTGGTCGGCCACGACGGGCCAGGTTTCGCCCTGGGTGTACCAGCAGCTCGCGGAAACCTACGTGCTCGACGACGAAATGCGGCGGCGGCTCGCGGCGCTGAACCCGACCGCCTCGGCCAAGATCGCCAACCGGCTGATCGAAGCCAACGACCGCAACTACTGGTCGCCGGATGACGCGACGCTCGACGCGCTGCGCCGGGCCGGAGACGAGCTCGAAGACCGGCTTGAAGGCATCGACATAGGGGTTGCGGCATGAACGCCATCACGAGGCCCGTGCGCGGGGACGGGGAAGGCAGCGTGCAGGTCGCGATGGACCCGGCACTCAAGATCGGCACCGCCAAGGTGTTCGCCGTCTACGGCAAGGGCGGCATAGGCAAGAGCACCACCTCTTCGAATCTGTCCGTCGCGTTCTCCAAGCTCGGCAAGCGGGTGCTGCAGATCGGCTGCGACCCCAAGCACGACTCGACATTCACGTTGACCAAGCAACTGCTGCCCACCGTGATCGACGTGCTGGAGACCGTGAACTTCCATTCGGAAGAGCTGCGCGTCGAGGATTTCGTTTATCAGGGCTACAATGGCGTGATGTGCGTGGAAGCCGGCGGGCCGCCCGCCGGGCCGGGCTGCGGCGGGGATGTGGTCGGGGCGGCGGGGAAGCGGCGGACGGGGGATACCCAGCGCGC
>CAXUIE010000265.1:2623-5058 GCA_964250825.1 uncultured Acidisphaera sp.
GATCGTCACCGCCAACGATTTCGACAGCATCTTCGCGATGAACCGCATCGTCGCCGCGATCGGCGCCAAGTCGCGCAACTACAACGTCCGCCTCGGCGGCGTGATCGCCAACCGCAGCGCGGGCACCGACCAGATCGACAAGTTCAACGCGCGCGTCGGGCTAGACACGGTGGCGCACTTCCCCGACCTCGACGTGATCCGCCGCTCGCGCCTCAAGAAATCCACGTTATTCGAGATGGAGCCGTCTCCCGAGCTCGAAGCGGTGCAGAACGAGTACATGCGCTTGGCCGCGATGCTTTGGGCCGGCGCCGCGCCGCTGGTCGCGACGCCGATGAAGGACCGCGACATATTCGACTTGCTGGGATACGATTGATGACCAGCGCCACCTACGCGGAACGCCGCGGCCAGCTCGAAACCTATTTCGACCGCACGGCCGTGGTTGCCTGGACGAGGCTGACCTCGGACGCGCCGGTGAGCGGCATCCGCGCCACGGTACGGGCCGGGCGCGACGCGATGCGCGCCACCTTGCTGTCCTGGCTGCCCGACGATCTCAGCGGCGCGCGGCTGCTCGATGCGGGCTGCGGCACCGGCGCGCTGGCGGTCGAGGCGGCGCGGCGTGGCGCCGAGGTGGTCGCGATCGATCTATCCCCCACGCTCATCGGCCTCGCCCGCGAACGCACGCCGCGCGATCTCGCCATCCGGTTCGAGGTCGGCGACATGCTCGCCTCGTCGCTCGGCCGGTTCGACCATGTGGTCGCGATGGACAGCCTGATCCATTACCGGGCCGCCGATGTCGTGCGGGCGCTCGCGGGACTCGCGCACCGCACCGAGCATTCGCTCCTGTTCACCTTCGCGCCCCGCACGCCGGTGCTGGCCGCGATGCATGCGATGGGCAAGCTATTCCCGCGCGGCAACCGCTCGCCGGCGATCGAGCCCGTTTCGCCGCGCGCGATGCTGCGAGCGTTGACCTCTCCTCCCGGCCTGCTCCCACAGGAAAAGGAGGAGAAGAAAGCCCCCGCCCTTTGCGGGAGGGGGTTGGGCGAAGATTTCGCCCCTGCCCGCACGTATCGCGTCGCCACCGGATTCTACATTTCGCAGGCTTTGGAGCTGATCCGCGCATGACTGGCATCAACGCCCGGCTCGCGCGGCAATGGCGCTCGGTCGGCACCCGCTTCCTGCCGTTCGCCGACGCGGCGACCGCCGAGCTGCCCATGCGCCGGCTGCTGCGCCTTTCGCTGTTCCAGGTCACGGTCGGGATGGCGGTGGTGCTGCTGATCGGCACGCTCAACCGCGTGATGATCGTCGAGCTCGGCGTCCCCGCCTGGCTGGTCGCGGTGATGGTGTCGCTGCCGCTCGTCTTCGCCCCGTTCCGCGCGCTCGTTGGCTTTCGCTCCGACACGCATCGCTCGCTGCTCGGCTGGCGGCGGGTGCCGTATATATGGATGGGCACGCTGCTGCAGTTCGGCGGGCTCGCGATCATGCCGTTCGCGCTCCTGGTGCTGTCCGGCGACACGCATGGGCCGATCGTGATCGGCCAGATCGGCGCCGCGCTCGCCTTCCTTCTGGTCGGCGCCGGCTTGCACACCACCCAAACCGTCGGCCTCGCACTGGCTTGCGACCTTGCCACCGCCGAAAAGCAGCCCCGCGTCGTCGCCCTGCTCTGCATGATGCTGCTGATCGGCATGGTCGCCAGCGCGGTGATCTTTGGCGCACTGCTGTCGCCGTTCAGCGAGGTGCGCTTGATCCAGGTGATCCAAGGTGCGGCCGTGGTGACGATGGTGCTGAACCTGGCCGCCCTGTGGAAGCAGGAAGCGCGCGACCCAGCGAGCACCGCGCGGGACCGCGCCTTGCCGGGGTTCGGCGAGTCCTGGCGCGCCTTCAACGCCACCGGGCAGGCGACCCGGCGTCTGGTCGCACTCGGCCTCGGCACCGTCGCCTTCTCCATGCAGGACATCCTGCTGGAACCGTACGGCGGGCAGGTCCTGCATCTCCCCGTCGCGGTCACGACGAGCATGACGGCCCTGCTCGCGGTCGGCGGGATCATCGGCTTCGGCATCGCGGCTCATGTGCTCAGCCGTGGCGCGGACCCGTATCGGCTGTCGGGATTCGGCGTGCTCGCCGGCCTCGCCGCGTTCGTCGCGGTGATCTTCGCCGCTCCTCTCGACTCGCCCGTGCTGTTCGCCATCGGCACGGCGCTGATCGGCCTCGGCGCCGGCCTGTTCGCGCACTGCACGCTCACCGCCGCGATGGCGATGGCGCCCAAGGGTCAGATCGGCTTGGCGCTCGGCGTGTGGGGGGCGGTGCAGGCCTCCGCCGCCGGGCTCGCGGTGGCGGCGGGCGGCATCATCCGCGACGCGGTCGGGGCGCTGGCGCAGCACGGCTTGCTCGGCGCGGCGCTCGAGAACGCCGCGACTGGCTACAGCGTCGTCTACCAC
>CAXUIE010000266.1:0-5058 GCA_964250825.1 uncultured Acidisphaera sp.
GCATGAGGTTTTCGGTGACGGTGAGCGAGGCGAAGATGCCGCGCTCCTCCGGGCAAAGGGCGATGCCGGACTTCGCGATAGCGTTTGGGGCGAGCCGCACCGTTTCCGCGTCGCGAAAGCGGATGCTGCCCTCCCGCCGCGGCACCAGCCCCATGATCGACTTCATGGTGGTGGTCTTGCCGGCGCCGTTGCGCCCCAGCAAGGTCACGACCTCGCCTTCGCGGATCTCGAAATCGACCCCGTGCAGAATGTGGCTTTCGCCGTACCAGGAGTTGAGCTGCTTCACGTCAAGCATCGGCCGACCCCAGATAGGCGCTGATAACTTCGGGGTTCTTCGACACCGTCGCGTAGTCGCCTTCGGCCAGGACGCGCCCTCGCGTGAGCACGGTGATCGTGTCGCACAAGCCTTCCACAACGGACAGGTTGTGCTCAACCATCAGGATGGTGCGTTTGGCGCGAACCCGGCGGATCAGCTGCACGATGCGGTCGACGTCCTCGTGCGTCATCCCCGCGGTCGGTTCGTCCAGCAGCATCATTTCGGGCGCCAGCGCCAGGGTGGTGGCGATCTCAAGCGCCCGCTTGCGGCCATAAGAAAGCTGGACCGCCTGCACGCCTGAGTACCCTGAGAGTCCCACGTCGTCGAGCAGCTCGCGCGCGTGACTGTCGTAGTGGTGGAGCACCGCCTCGCTGCGCCAGAAGTCGTAGGAGCGGCCGCGTGCCCGTTGGAGGGCCAGGCGGACGTTTTCGAGCGCGGTCAGGTGCGGGAACACGGCGGAAATCTGGAAGGAGCGCACCAGGCCGAGGCGCGCCACCTGGGCCGGCCGGCGGCCGGTGATGTCCTGTCCCTTGAAACGAATAGTGCCGCGCGTTGGCTGGAGAAACTTGGTCAGTAGATTGAAGCAGGTGGTCTTGCCGGCGCCGTTGGGGCCGATCAGGGCGTGGATCGTTCCGGCGCGGACCTTGAGGTCGACCCCGTTGACGGCGACGAAGCCGCTGAACTCGCGCGTCAGCCCCGAGGTTTCGAGGATGGTATCCGACACGGAGACGCTCCCTGCTCATGCGGCAAAGCTGGATTGCATATCGCCCATCGCCGCGCAAGATTGTCTCGGCCTGGCGAGCGGGCGTGGGTTTTTGCGACGGCCCTCGTATTACGGTCATGCCCCGATGCGTGACACGCCCCGACGCTCCATATCTCGGCCGCGATGCAAACCGAACAGCACCCGGCCCCGACCGACGAGTGCTTGATGGCGCGGAGCGCCGGCGGCGACCGCGCGGCCTTCGATGTGCTCTGTGCCAGGCACCTCCCGCGGCTTTATGTTTTGGCATTGCGGGTCGCCGGCGAGCGGGCCGAAGCGGAGGAGATCGCGCAAGAAGCGATGGTCCGGGCCTGGCGGCAGGCGGGGCGGTTCGACCCGACGCGCGGAAGTGTCGCCGGGTGGCTCAACCGCATCGCGGTCAACCTTGCGATCGACCAAGGGCGCCGTGCAGTGCGGTACGCCGCGTTGCCGGAGGACCAGCCTTCGGAGGCGCCCAGCGCGGAGGCCGCGCTGCAGGCGCGGGAACGGCGAACCGCGCTCCTCGCCGGCTTGGCCGCTTTGCCGGTCCGGCAGCGCGCGGCACTCATGTTAACCTATTTCGAACAGCGGGCTGGCCAGGATGCGGCGCGCTCGCTCGGCGTTTCGGTGCGGGGGTTGGAAGGGTTGTTGCGCCGTGGCCGGCTGTTCCTGCGCGACTGGCTGCGTGCGCGGGAGGTTTGAGGTGAAACAAGCGGGATGGGCCGAGCGCGGACCGGCGGCCCGCGAACGGGTGGTCCGCGCCCTGGAAACCGATCCGACCCTGGAGGCCGAAGTGCGGTCGCTCCGTCCCGCTCTGACATTCCGGCTCACGGCCGGCGTGCAGGCGCGCATCGGCCCTGTCGCGTGCCCGGTGCGGGCGCGCCGCGCCTTTCCGCTGCTCGGGGCGAGTGCCTTGGCCGCGTGTGCGCTCATGGGGGTGTGGGTCGGCTGGTCGGCCGATCGCGCCGCCCCAGCTCCGACCTTGCTTGCCGCCGTGCAGATCACCCCATTCACGGACCCGTCGCAATGAGCCTCGCCGTGAAATCCAGCCGGGCGCTCCCTCGCTCGGGCGTGTTGGCAGCGTCCCTCGCGCTCAACGCTTTCCTTGTCGCGTGGCTGGCGGCCCACCTGCTTCGGCCCGCCGTAGCGCCGAGCGCGCCGGGGCGGGTCAATGGGCCGATCGGGCGCATCGTGGATGCGCTCCCGGATGCCGAAGCGAGCCGGATGCGCGCCGTGCTGGACCGCGCGCGGCCCGAGCGTGAAGCCGCGCGGGATCGGGTGGCGGCGGCGCAGCGGGCCGTGGCCGCGGCGGTCGCCCATCGTCCGTATGACGAGGCGGAGGTCCGGCGGAAGCTGGCGGGCTGGCAAGCGAGCTGGCAGGACTTCGCGACCGACTTCGACGCGGTGCTGATGGAGGCGCTTCGCACGCTTTCCGACGATGGGCGGGCCCGGTTCGCCGCGGCGGCGCTGGCCGAGGACGCGCGGCACCGCCACGCCCCGTAGCCCTGCACCGTGACATTCGCCCGACTGGCCCGCCACATGACGCTCGGCACAGCGCTTCTTGCTCCATTAACTGGGTGCGACCTCGGTCCGGACTATCGGCGTCCGGCGGCCGAGCTACCCGCGGCTTGGCGCGCGAGCGATGCCACGGCCGCGGTTGCCTGGCCCTCGGCCGATTGGTGGCGCGGCTTTCGTTCGCCGGAGCTCGACGGCCTGATCGCTCAGGCGCGGACGCAAAACCTCGACATCGCGGCCGCGGTCGGCCGGGTGCGCCAAGCCGACGCGCAGGTGCGCATCGCCGGATCGACCTTGCTGCCCACCCTCAATGTTACCGGGAGCGGGACCTATGAGCGGGTCGGCAACGGCGGCGGCGGGCGGTTCAGCGCGGCTTCGTCCAATCCGGCGCTGGCCGGCGTGGGAGGAGGCGGCAGCAATTACAGCGACATCCGGCAATACAATACGGCGGCCAACGCCGCCTACGAGGTGGATTTCTGGGGGAGGAACCTCGCCCACTTCCAATCCCTCAAGGCGAGCGCGGTGTTCAGCCGGTGGGACCAGGAGGTGGTGGCGCTGACCGTTCTTACCAACGTCGCAAGCACCTGGTTCACGGCGCTGGACCTGCAGGACCGGTTGGTCATCGCCGAGCAGAACCTTGCCAGCTCCGAACAAACTTTGGCGGTGATCCAGGCGCGGCTCGGCGTCGGCACGGCGAGCGCGCTCGACGTCGCGCAACAGGAGGCGCTGGTCGCTGGCCTACGGGCGAACATCCCCAATCTGCGCAACCAGCTCGAACAGGAGTTGATCGGCCTCGGCATCCTGGTTGGGCGGCCGCCGGAGGCGATCAACGTGCGTCCCGGCGCGCTCACCGAACTCGCGCTGCCGCCGGTCTATCCCGGCCTACCGTCGGAGCTGCTGCTGCGCCGGCCGGACGTGGCCGAGGTGGAAGCGGAGCTCGTGGCGGCCACCGCCGACATCCGCACGGCGCGCGCGGCGTTCTTCCCCACGCTCCAGCTTACCGGGTCGGCGGGCTATTCGAGCCTCGCGCTCCAAACGCTGTTCGGGCCGGGCGCGACGGTGCTGACCGCCGCCGCCAACTTGGCCCAGCCGATTTTTGACGCCGGCGTGCTGCGCGGCGATTTGGAGCAAGCGCGCGGACGCTATGACGAACTGCTGGCCGACTACCGAAAAGCAATCCTTCAAGCCTTCACCGACGTCGAGAACGCGTTGACGGCGCTCCGCTTCACCGCCGAGCAGTTAACGCTCGAGCAGCGGGCGGTCGACGTGGCCCAGCGCGCCGCCGACATCGCGCGTGCCCAGGTCGCGGCGGGGACGGTGGACATTACGACGGTGCTGAACGCGGAGATCACGCTTTACAGCGACCAGGACATCCTGGCGCAGGTGCGGCTGGCAAACTTCCAGGCGTTGCTCAATCTCTACAAGGCCATGGGCGGGGGCTGGACCCAGCCGGCCGGGGCGATCCCGGCCCAGTTCCCCGGATTGTCGCCGGGCCTCGTGGGCGGGGGCTTCGCCCTGCCGGTCGGAGGTAATCTGCAATGACGCGAACCAGCGGAAGGCATCTCGCATGGACATGATGACGCGCGAGACCGCGACCCGCCCCCGCGCTAGGCGCCTCACGCTGGGCCGCGCGGTGATGGCGCTGCTTTGCCTTTTGCTGGTCGGCGGCATCGTCTACGCCGTCTGGTTCTGGCACCCGGCGGCGCCCCCCAGCCAGCCAGCGCGGAGCGGGATCCGCAACGCGCCCGTCCCGGTGCTGGTGGCCCCGACCGAGGCGCGGGATGTGCCGATCTACCTCGACGGCCTTGGCACCGTGCAGGCGTTCTACACCGTGACCGTCAAGGCCATGGTGGACGGCCCGCTTGTGGATGTGCGGTTCAAGGAAGGCCAGGACGTCCACGCCGGGGACGTCCTGGCGCGAATTGATCCGCGCACCTATCAAGCCGCGCTCGATCAGGCGGTGGCGAAGAAGGCGCAGGATCAGGCGAACCTGACCAACGCCCGCCTCGACCTCACGCGCTACCAGAAGCTCGCCGCCACGGCGTACACCTCGGCGCAGCAAGCCGACACGCAGAAAGCGACCGTCGCGCAGCTCGAGGCGCAAGTGCAGCAGGACCAGGCGGCGATCGACAGCGCGCGGACCCAACTCAGCTACACGACGATAGCCGCGCCGATCGACGGGCGCGTCGGCATCCGGCTGGTGGACCAGGGCAACATCGTCCACGCCGCCGACACCACCGGCATGGTGGTCATCACCACGCTCCAGCCGATCTCGGTGTTGTTCACCCTGCCGCAGCAGGACTTGCCGGCGGTCGCCGCGGCCACGAAGGCGGGCTCCCCGGAGGCGCTCGCGATCGCGCAGGGCAGCGAGGGCGCGGGTGCCGGCCTGCTCGACCGCGGCACCCTGGCGGTGCTCGACAACCAGGTCGATCCAACGACCGGCACCATCAAACTGAAAGCGACGTTCCCGAACGCCGAGCTTAAGCTG
>CAXUIE010000267.1:0-4450 GCA_964250825.1 uncultured Acidisphaera sp.
GCCAAACGTTGGGGCGCAAGCGCGGCGCGGCGATCACGTATGGGGCGGAGGTGACGGCGCTGCGCCGCACGCAAGCGGGCGCGCGCGTCGAATGGCGCGACGCGCGGACGGGCGCGCCTGCCGCGCTGGAGGCCCCGGTGGTGATCTGCACCATGCCGTTCTCCGTGTTGCGAACGCTGGACGCCGATTTCGCACCCGACACCCGGACGGCCATCGGCGCGGTCGACTACGTGTCGGCTGGCAAGGTCGCCTTCGAAAGCGAGCGGTTCTGGGAAACCGAGCAGGGAATCTATGGCGGCATTTCCTGGACCAGCCGCCCCGCAACCCAGATTTGGTATCCCAGTGCCGGCATCGGCCAGCGCAAAGGCATCCTGGTCGGGGCCTATATCTGGTCGGAGGACATCGGCCGGGCGTTCGCCGCCAAGCCGCCCGAGCAACGGCATGCCGAAACGCTCACCGACGATGAGGCGCTACACCCCGGCTGCCGCGCGTATCTGGGCAAGGGTGTCAGCGTCGCCTGGCCCAAAATCCCGTTCAACCGAGGCGCCTGGGCGGAATGGACTCCGGAGGCGCGCGCCGCGGACTATAAGCGCCTGCTCGCAGGCGACGGGCCGTTCCTGTTCGCGGGCGAGCACATGTCCTACGTCAACGGCTGGCAGGAAGGGGCCGTCCGCTCGGCCCACGCCGCGCTGGCGCGACTGGCCGAGCGCGTGGCCGGCAACACTCGATAGCCTGGCATCCCTCCTTACCCTAGCACCCGTCCTTACCCGTTCGGTAACGCTTCGCCGATAATATGCAACGACCAGAGCTTCGAATGGGGCGGTCGTGGCAGTTCGGCGCGCGATGTCAGCGGTGTGGGCGTTCGTGCTGCTCATGCCGCTCGCGGCCAGGCCCGCCACCTTGTCCGTCAGCCATAGCGAGGCTGGCGACCGGGTAAGCGTGGAAGGCAAGCTCGAACTGGCCGATGGGCCTGCGTTCGCCAAATTGGCAGACGGGCTGGACCAGGCCGTGGTCAGCCTGAACAGCCCGGGCGGCAACCTCGTTGCCGGTCTGGCCATCGGGCGGCTGGTTCGGCTGCGCGGGTTCGCCACGGCCGTGCCGGATCGGGCGCTGTGCGCCTCCGCTTGCGCCCTGGCTTGGCTCGGGGGCAAGACGCGCTATCTCGGGCCGCGTTCGGCGCTCGGCTTTCACGCGGCGGCGGTGATGAGCCGCGGACAGGCCGTGGAAAGCAGCGTCGGCAACGCGCTGATCGGCGCCTATCTCGCGCGCCTCGGCCTGTCTGAAGGCGCGGTCGTCTACATCACCACGCCGAAGCCGAGCGACATCCAATGGCTTCATCCGGACGACGCGCGGGCGGTGGGGATCGAGTTCGCCCTTCTGCCGACCGGGCGCGAGGAGGGCGCGAGAAAGCTCGAGCCAAAGGGCGGCGAGAGCGGGACCGCGCCGCCCAGGACGCCGGAGATGGCGGCGGCCCGTTACGCCGATTCGTTCTTCGCCCACTGGTCGGAAAGCAACGAAGCGGCGCTGCGCTTCTTCGAGCACGTGTATTCGCCTTCCATCAACTTTCGCGGCACGCCGATCCCCCGCGCGGAGGTCATGGACGAGAAGCGGCGCTATGTGGAACGCTGGCCCACGCGGGTCTACCTCGTCCGCCCCGGCAGCGTGCGGGCCGACTGCGGGAGCGGCGCCCGCCTGTGCACGGTCACGGGCGTGGTCGCATGGGATTGCCGGAGCGCGGACCGGCGGGCCGAAACGGTCGGCGTCGCGACCTTCACGATCCAGCTCACCATCGGGGAAGACGGCGACGTGCAGGTCGCCGGCGAATGGGGCGACGTGGTCGCACGCTCGCCGCCCGCACAGTGAAAGGCAACCGTCATGCGCGCCGAGCCCGGAACGCCAACGCTGTCCTACTAACGGGTCGTCCGCTTGCCGACTGCCCTGCCGCAGCGTCGGGAACAAGGGAGGCGAGGACGGCTGAGAAGCGCGACTCGGAACAGATAACGCGATACACGAGGCCGCCCGCGCGCTCGGCTGCTTATGACGAGCGGTGTCGACGTGAACTGAATTGGGTCGCACGCACAAACGATAAATGAGGCCGAGGGGACCAACAACGAAATGCGCGTCGGAAGTCACGGCGCCACGGACAGCTCGCCGTCCGGGTTAACACTCCTCGCGGTTACCAGCCTTCTCACTGTGGTTGGTCCCGTGTGGCCGCTTTTTATGTGGTTCCGGCCCATCACGATCGGTCTCGCGGCAACCACGGCGTTTGCCATAACTTGGCTAGCGGTGGTGATTGCGATGGCAATCCGCCATGGCTCGAAGTACTTGTGGTTCCTCCTCGCCGCGCCGCTCTTGCTCTACCATCCCTTGATATATGCGTTCATGGTCGGATGCATGTCCAGCAACTCCTGCCCGTGAGGCAGGCGGACCGAGAACCTTGCTCAGCACCAATTCGCCGCCGGAAATCCCGGCGAGACCGGCACGCGGGCAGTTGCTCAGTTGCGCGGACCGATCACGCCCGCCTGGCGCAAGGACGCGATCTCCGCGTCCGTGAGGCCGAGCCAGCCGCCGTAAACCTCCTCGTCGTGCTCGCCCAGCGCCGGGCTTGGCTCCGCCGGCACGGCGTCCGCGCCGTGCAGCCGTAGCGGGCTGTTGGGGGCGACGAGCCGGCCGAACTCGGGGTGCTCGATCCACTGCAAGGCGCCCCGTTCGTGCATGTGCGGGTCGGTCATCACCTCGATCAGGTCGCGCACCGGCGCGCACGGGATGCGATGGCGCTTGGCCAGGGCGTGGATGACGGCCTTGGGCAGGGTGGCGGTCCATCCCTGCACCAAGGCGTCCGTCGCGTTCATGTTCGCGACGCGGCTCGCGTTGCTGGCGAAGCGGGAATCGTCGCGGAGTTCGGGCCGCCCCATCGCCGTGACCAGCGCGGCCCAGTGCGCTTCAACGACGCAGGTGATCGCGACGTGGCCGTCCGCCGCCGGGTAAACGTTGTAGGGCGCGCTCGCGAGGCCGCCGTGACGATTGCCGGTGCGCGGCGGAGCGGTGCCGCCCGACTGGTGGACGAAGCCGAGCGCGGACGCGAGGGCCGGGTACACGGCCTCCTGCATCGCCACCTCCACCAGCCGGCCCCGGCCGGTGACGTGCCGCTCGTACAATGCGGTGAGCACGCCGGCGTAGAGGTGGATGCCGCCCAGGAAATCGACCAGCGCCGGCCCAGCCTTGGTCGGCGGCCCATCGGGAAAGCCGGTGACGCTCATCACCCCCGAGGTCGCCTGCACGGTCAAATCCATCGCCAGGTTGTCGCGGTCCGGGCCGGACAGGCCGTAGCCGGAGCCCGAGGCGTACACGAGGCGCGGGTTGACGGCCCGCAAGTCGGTCCAGCCGACGCCGAGCCGGTCCATCACGCCCGGGGCGAAGTTCTCCAGCAGCACGTCGGCGCGCGCGGCCATGCGCCGGAGCAGCGCGGGGCCGCCCGCCGCCTTGAGGTCGAGCGTCACGGCGCGCTTGTTGGCGTTCAGCATCGCCAGCGGGATCGCGGCCTGACGGCCGAGACGGGTGCGGGCACGGATCGGCTCGCCGCCCGGCGGCTCGATCTTGATGACGTCCGCGCCCGCCTTGGCCATCAGCAGGGTGGCGTAAGGCCCCTGGTAGATCTGCCCGAGATCGAGCACCAAAAGGCCTGCGAGCGGCAAGTTGGGCCGGCCCGGGGACGGCTCGCTGATCGGCGGGTGGATCACGTTAGACCAGCGACTGGCTGGCGAGCACGGCGTAAACGGCGGCGGCGAGCCCGAGCGCGACGCCGCCCGTCATCAGCCAGCGAATGCCCGTCACCACCGAAACGGAAGCGAGCACGATGGCGATCTGCAGCCCGCCGCTCGCCGTCTCGAGCCCGTGGGTGCGGTGGAGGGCATGATCGCGCGCGTGCTCGAGGTCGTGCGCCCGCTCGGCGAGCTGCTCCATTCCGTCCGCGCCAGGCTCGGAGCGCATCCGGTTCGCCGTTTGGCGCGCCGCCGCGGCGCGTTGGCGGATGGCCGCGTCTCCCCCGTTCGGGAGACCTTCGAGCACACTCGCCGCCTCGTCGTAAACCGTCCGCCGGATCACCTTAGCCTGATACTGCGTCCACGTATCGCTCGCGGCGATGTGGTCGGTCAGATAGGCGACTTGCGCGCCCTTGGCCCCGAACTCGATCAAGGCCAGCACCGCCGCCAGCACGGCGATGACGATCGCCGCCCGCCGCGCGGCCGGCGGGGTTTCGTGGCCGTGCGCGGCGTGCTCGATATGCTCGCGGGCTTCGCTCATGTCGGTCCGACTTCCTTCCCGAAACGCAATCGTTGTGCGGTGGCGCGGGCGGGCGCGCAAGCCAAACGCGCCGTGTGACGGATGACACGGCCGGACGCAACTTTCGCACGGGATCGTATTTCCCCTAATCGCGTTGTGATCTGAGAAC
>CAXUIE010000267.1:4460-5052 GCA_964250825.1 uncultured Acidisphaera sp.
GCCGATAGGAAGACGTCATGACGTCGATCGTCGTCGTGTCTGCTTGCGCGTTGGCCATGGCCACCGGCCTTGCGCTCGCGGGGGCGCCCCGTTTGTCCATCGCCGCGAACGCCCCCTCGGCGCCCGCGCTGCTGGCCGCCAACGATACGGGAAACGACAAGGTCGACCACCTCAACGCCGGCCAGATCGAACAGAATTACAAGGGGCCGTACACCTTCCGCGGAGCGGCTGGCGGGGCCGGTGCCGGGACGACGGCGGACGGCGCGCCGGCCACCGCGCCGCCGCCCGAGGCCCGATGATCCCGCAGCACCGAGGGCCGCCGATGTTTGCCCGCGCGCTCCTGCTCGCCCGACCGGCGGTCACCGTGTTCCTAGTGATCGCGGCCGGCGTCGCGTTCGCGTCTGCCCCGGGCCACGCGGCCGATGAGCATCAGCCGCGGCAGACGACCAGCCGCCGCCACCTCCCTAGTAGACACACCGGCGACCCGCGGGTCGATCGGCTGAACGAAAGCCAGCTTGACGCCAACTATCGCGGCCCGTGGCATTATTTGAACGGCCCGGTCGGCTCGCCACCGCCCCCCACCCCTTATACC
>CAXUIE010000268.1:0-2127 GCA_964250825.1 uncultured Acidisphaera sp.
GTGCTGGCTGGGGGGCTCGGCACCCGCCTCGGCGCGCTGACGGCGGATACCCCCAAGCCGATCCTGCCCTGCGGCGACCGTCCGTTCCTCGCTTGGCTGCTTCGCGAACTCGTCCGGTTCGGGGTTTCCGAGTTTCTGCTGCTGACGGGCCACCTGTCCGCCAAGGTCGAGGAAAGCCTGCATGCGATCAAGGCGCATCTTCCCATCGATGCTCGGCTGCTCGTGTCGGACGAGCCGTTCCGCGCCGGCACGGGCGGGGCGGTGTTCCACGCGCGCGACCGGCTCGACGACCGCTTTCTCCTGGTCAACGGAGACTCGCTGCTCGATTGCAATCTCGCGGCGTTGTTGGCCCGTTCGGCGCAGGACGAGCCCGAGATGGCCGGGCGCATCGTGCTTCGTCCCATGCACGACGCGTCGCGCTATGGCGTGGTCGAGCTCGAGGGCGACCGAGTGACCGCGTTTCGCCCCCGGCCGCCGGTCGGCAGCTCGGGCCTCATCAACGCCGGCGTCTACCTGTTCAATCGCACGTTGATCGACAGCCTCACGCCGCAATGCTCGATCGAAGGCGACGTGCTGCCCGGCCTTGCCGCGGCGGGCAAACTGCGCGGCCTGCCCGCGAGCGGGTATTTTCGCGACATCGGCATTCCCGAGGACCTCGCGCGCGCCAGGACGGAGCTGCCGGCGCGGCTGCGCCGCCCGGCCTTGTTCCTCGACCGCGACGGCGTGCTCAACGTGGACCACGGCTGGGTCGGCACGCGCGAGCGCTTCGAGTGGGTGCCGGGCGCTGTTGAAGCGGTCCGCCTCGCGACGGAAGCGGGCTGGCACGTGTTCGTTGTGACCAACCAATCCGGCGTCGCCCGTGGCTTCTACGACGAAAGCGAGCTGCGGGCGCTGCACGCCTGGATGACGGACGAGGTTCGCCGGCATGGCGGCACCATCGACGACATCCGTTACTGCCCCTTTCATGAGGAAGCCGCGGTGCCGGCCTATCGCCGGGCGAGCAATTGGCGCAAGCCCGCGCCGGGCATGATCCTGGACCTGATCGCCCGGTGGGAGCTCGACCCGACGCGCTGCGTCCTGATCGGCGATCAACCCCGCGACATGGCGGCCGCGGCTGCGGCCGGCGTCACGGGTCATCTGTTTTCCGGCGGCGATCTTGCTTCCGTTGTGGGGCCGATTCTGCAACTATTGCGTGAGTGAGGGTGAAAAGAGGGTTAGTATGCCGTCGGACAGGAGGTCGGCCGGGGGCGAGGCCGCGACGGTTCGGGCGCGGGTGCCGCTTCGCCTCGGCCTCGCCGGTGGCGGGACGGACCTAGCCCCCTACTGCGACGAGCACGGCGGCGCGGTGCTGAACACCACCATCGACCGCTACGCTTATGCGTTCATCGAGCCGGCCGCCGATGAGCGGGTGCATTTCATCGCACCCGACCTCGAGCAAGAGGAAAGCTTCCCGGCCGATTTGGGTGCGATCGGCGATGCATCCTTGACGCTGCACGCCGGCGTTGCGCGCCGGATGATCGGGCAGTTCGGCGCCGGCGTGTTGCCGCCGATGCGCCTCACCTCCTATGTCGACGCGCCGGCCGGCTCGGGCCTCGGATCGTCCTCGGCCCTGGTCGTCGCTCTGGTGGAAGCGTTTACGACCTTCCTCCATGCGCCGCTCGGCCCCTACGACGTGGCACACCTGGCCTACGAGGTGGAGCGCATCGACCTCCGGCTCGCCGGGGGCAAGCAGGACCAGTACGCCGCGACCTTCGGCGGGACCAACTTCATCGAGTTCCTCGCTGGCGACCGGGTCATCGTCAATCCGCTTCGGATCGCCTCGCCCGTGTTGAGCGAGCTCGAAACCTCCATCGTGATCTGCTTCACCGGCGTTTCCCGTCGGTCGGAGGCGATCATCACCGAACAGCAGCACCTGATGACCACATCAGGCGGCAGCAACATTGAAAGCCTGCACCAGCTCAAGCGCGACGCGGTCGAGATGAAGGAGGCGCTGCTGCGCGGCCAGGTGTCGCGGATGTCGGACATCCTCAACCGCTCCTGGCTGGCGAAAAAGCGCACCGCGAGCGGGGTCAGCACCGCCCAGATCGAGGCGTTGTACGATCTCGCGCGCGCCACCGGCGCGACCGC
>CAXUIE010000268.1:2137-5040 GCA_964250825.1 uncultured Acidisphaera sp.
CCGGCGCCCGCCCACCGGGCGGCACCGCGGGGAAGGTGTCGGGTGCCGGCGGCGGCGGGTTCATGATGTTCATGGTGCCGCCTTCGGCGCGCGTCCGGGTCATCCGGGCGCTTAACCGCGGCGGCGGCAGCGCGTCGGGGGTGCATTTAACGGGCGAAGGCGCCGAGTCCTGGGTCGTGTAGGCTTGTGGAACTTTCGAGCTGGGCGCCGCGTCCTTTCGACTCGGTGGAAACATCCAAGGGCGACCATTCCGTGATCGGCGTGGGGCCGGTCGCCGGCGCATTCGAGGCCGAGGCGGTCCTCGATCGCTTGACCGATGGCGTCATCGCGTTCGACGGCGCCTGGACCTGTGTCTACGTCAATCCAGCCGCCGAGCGGTTGCTTGGTTGCAGGCGGGGCGAGTTCGTGGGGCGGGCGCTTTGGAATTCGCCGATGGCGCCGGCGATGGCGCGGCTGGAGACCGACCTGCGGCGGGCCATGGTCGATCGCGAGACCGCTTCGTTCGTTGTCGATTTTCGCGGCCGCGCCTTGGAGGCTCGAACGTTCCCGTTGCCGGCTCGCGCGCTCGGCCTCGAGCTGCGCAACCGAACGGACCAGCTGGACGGCGAGGAGCGCCTTCGATTGGCGCTCGACGTGACGGACCTCGGCACGTGGGATTACGATGCCCGCTCGCGCATCCTGTTCTGGGACGACCGGACCCAAGCTATTTATGGCGACCTCCGGGGCGCCAAGATTGGGCGGTGGGAAATGCTGGAGCAGCGTATCCCGGATGAAGACAGGACCCGTCTGGTCGAGGCCTACCGGACGGCGGCGTCTGGCGCCGCGCCGGCTGTATTCCGCTGCGAACATCGGGTGATCGGCTACCCAGGCGGCGAAGAGCGATGGGTGCTCACCGCGGGGCGTGTGATCTTTGGCCATGACGGTCGTCCCTCGCGCGTGCTGGGCAGCACGCTCGATGTCACCGAACGCAAGCAGGCCGAGCAGCGCTTGCGGCAGAACGAAGAACGCTTGCGTCTCGCCGTGACGGCCACGGGCCTTGGAACGTGGGACCATGATCTCGCAACCGGGCAGCGGACCTGGTCGGAAGCGGCGCGGACCTTGCTCGGCCTGCCGCCCGACATTCCCGCCACGCGGGAGTTGCTCCGGCGACTGCTCCACCCGGATGACGAGCCGGTGACGGCTCGTGCCTACGCGGCGGCGCTCCACCCCGGTTCCGGCGGCACGTATCAGCACGCGTTCCGCATCCGCCGTTACGACGACGGCGTCGAGCGGTGGCTGGCTCTCGACGGGCGCGTGTCGTTCGACCCGGCAGGGCGTCCCACGCGCGCCCTCGGCATCGTTCGGGACGTGACGGAAGCCAAGAACGCTGAAGCGCGGTTGTGGGAGGAAAAGCAGGGATTGGAGGCGCGCGTGGCGCTGCGAACGCGCGAACTCGAGAGTGCCAATCGCGCCTTGGCGGCCGAACGCGCCCGGCTGTGGGCGGTCCTGGAGCAGCTCCCGCTCGGGATACTGGTGGTCTCGCCGTCGGGCGGCCTTGTGTTTCAAAATGCGGCCGCGCATCGCATGACCGGGCGGGATCTGTCCGTCGTGCGCGATCGGCGGGACTTTGACCAGATCGGCGCCGTCCACCCCGATGGCAGGCCGCTGGAAGCCGAGGAGTACGCATTAGCGCAGGCGATCCGCACCGGCGCAGTGACGCTTCGCAAGCTGCAGCACTTCGCCACCGAGGACGGCCGCCGTTCCATGTTCGAGGTCAGCTCGGCGCCGGTGCTTGGCCCGACGGGTGCGATCGAACTCGGGGTCGTGGCCTTCGAGGACGTGTCCTCCCGCCTCGATGCCGAAGAAGCGCTGCGGCGGGCGCAACGATTGGAGGCGGTCGGCCAGCTGACGGGAGGGGTCGCGCACGATTTCAACAACCTGCTTACCGCAATCCTGGGTACGCTTGAGCTATTATCCCGTGAGATCCACGGCGCGCGCGCGAGCCGCTTGGTCGAGAACGCCGCGCGGGCCGCGGACCGGGGCGCCAAGCTCACGGCCCAGCTCCTGGCGTTCGCTCGCAAGCAGCGACTGCAAATGGAGCCGGTCGACGTCGAGAAGCTGGTCCGTTCGATGGCGATGCTGCTGCGCGGCACGCTCGGCGGAACCATAGAAGTTGATCTCTCTCATCCTCCCGATCTGTGGCCGGCGCTGGCCGACCCCACCCAACTCGAGCTTGTCGTGCTCAATCTCGCGATCAACGCGCGGGACGCGATGCCGGACGGGGGACGGCTGACCATCGCCTCCGAGAACGTGACCGTCGGACGCGGCAGCCGGCCCGAGGACCCCCCTCCGGGCAACTTCGTTGCCCTCACCATCACCGATACCGGCCTCGGCATGTCGCCTTCCGTGCTGGCGCGCGCGTTCGAGCCGTTTTTCACCACCAAGGAAGTGGGCAAGGGGTCCGGCCTTGGCCTCCCGCAGGTGCTCGGGTTCGCCCAGCAACTCGGCGGCGGCGTTAGCCTCACGAGCCGGCCGGGCGTCGGCACGAAGGTCACGGTTTACCTTCCGCAAACCCGCGCCGGAGCCGAGCAGCGCCCGGCCACATCCGCCGCGGCCGGGACGATCTCGCTTGCCGGGCTGTCGGTTCTGCTGGCCGACGACGACGCCGACGTGCGCGAAACCACGGCCGAGCTGCTGCATGAGCTGGGCGCCGCGGTGGTGGTGGCTTCCACCGGCATCGAGGCGATCGAGCGGGTGGATTCACACTTCGACGCGGTTGTGCTCGATTTCGGCATGCCGCTGATGACCGGCGCGGAATGCGCCGAGCACATCCGCGAGCTCTACCCGAAACTGCCGCTCCTGCTGATGACTGGCCACGGCGATGATCTCGTCGTGCCGGCGCTCTGCTCCGTGCTGCGCAAGCC
>CAXUIE010000269.1:0-5040 GCA_964250825.1 uncultured Acidisphaera sp.
CCTCCCCCAACACGCCGGGTGTCAGCAAGCCGGCCCGCCCCCCCCGGGAGACGCGGGCCATGCCGGCCGCCGACGTCCGGGCGTTCCTCGAAGCCCTCGCCCGCGCCAATCCGACGCCCGAAAGCGAACTCGATTTCGTTGATCCGTTCACCTTGCTGGTCGCGGTCGTGCTTTCGGCCCAGGCGACCGACGCCTCCGTCAACCGCGCGACCCCTGGCTTGTTCGCGGCCGCGCCCACGCCCGCCGCGATGGCGGCACTCGGCGCGGGGGGGATCGGACCTCACATCCGCAGCATCGGGCTTTGGCAAGGCAAGGCGCGCAACGTGGCCGAATTGTCGCGCCAGCTTGTCGAGCGGCATGGCGGGCGGGTGCCGCGCGACCGCGAGGCGCTCGAGGCGCTGCCCGGCGTCGGCCGCAAGACGGCGAACGTCGTGCTCAATGTCGCGTTCGGCGAAAGCACGATGGCGGTCGACACGCACATCTTCCGCCTCGGCAACCGCACCGGCATCGCCCCCGGAAAGACGCCGCGCGCCGTGGAGGACGCGCTCGTGCGCCGCGTGCCCGCCGAGATGCTCCGCCAAGCGCACCATTGGCTGATCCTGCACGGGCGCTACGTGTGCAAGGCGCGCGCGCCCGAGTGCTGGCGCTGTGTCGCCGCACCCTGGTGCCGCTATCCCGCCAAGACCCCGCCGCCGCTGGAAAAACCGACGAAGCGAAAACTCGTTCGCGAACGCTGAAACCAGAAATTTGCGCCAAACCGGCAAAGGATAAGGATACCAGCACCGCGGGCCGTGACGCCCGATATCGCATTAAGGTTGGCGCGCTACTTCGGCGCCTCACCGGAGTTCTGGCTCAATCTTCAGACCGGGTATGACCTAGCCTATCGCGATCAACGAGACCGGCGCGCGGATCGCTGATCGCGTCCGGCCCCGCGCCGCTGACCGCGCGACGGCAAGGTTGAGCAGGTCGCCCACTCAAACTCGAAGAAATCCAACCAGCCGCTCCGCCTCGGCCACGATCGGGTCGGCGATCGCCGTGGCGCGCGCGGCGCCGTTCCGCAGCACCGCGTCGATCGACGCGGGATCGGCGAGCCGGCGGCGGGTTTCGGCCGCGATCGGGCTCAGCTTCTCGATGAGCAGCGCCGCGAGCGCTTCCTTGAACGCGCCGAATCCCTTGCCGCCGTGCTCGCGCAGAACGGTGGCATGGCTCGCGTCGCCGAGGGCCGCGTAGATGCCGACCAGGTTGCGCGCTTCCGGTCGGCCCTCGAGCCCGACTTCCTCTGTCGGCAACGGCTCGGGATCGGTCTTGGCGCGGCGTATTTTCAGCGCGATCGTGTCGGGGTCGTCGAGCAGGTTGATCCGGCTCTGATCGGACGGGTCGGACTTCGACATCTTCCTGGTTCCGTCCCTCAAGCTCATCACCCGTGCCGCCGGTCCGAGGATCAGCGGCTCGATCGTGGGGAAGAAGTCCACCCCGTAATCGTGGTTGAACTTCTGGGCGATGTCGTTGGCCAGTTCGAGATGCTGGCGCTGATCGTCGCCCACCGGCACGCGGCTGGCGTGGTAGGCGTGAATGTCAGCCGCCATCAGGTTCGGGTACACGTACAAGCCGGCCGAGGCGTTCTCCCGGTCCTTGCCCGCCTTGTCCTTGAACTGCGTCATTCGGTTGAGCCAGCCGAGGCGGGCGACGCAATTGAAGATCCACGCGAGCTGGGCGTGCGCCCGCACCGCCGATTGGAGGAACAGGATGTGCCGTTCAGGATCAATGCCGCACGCGAGCAGCACCGCCGCCATCTCCCGCGTCTGCTCCCGGAGCGCCGACGGGTCCTGCCAAGCGGTGATCGCGTGGAGATCCACGATGCACCACAAGCAGTCCGGCTCCGCTTGCAGCGCCACCCAGTTACGGATGGCGCCCAGGTAGTTGCCGAGGGTGGGGATGCCGGACGGCTGGATGCCGGAAAACACGCGCTGCATGGAACGGCTCTTGCTCACGGAAGCGAGCGTTGTCCGGGCCGAGACGAAACCGGTCAAGTACCCGCCACCGATTGCTATCGATTGGCGCTGGCGCGGCGCAAACCCTGGCCGTTCCAAGCAGCGGCAGCCGCTATCGGGCGAGTTGTCGCGCCAGCACGCGGGCGAGCAGCGCCTCGTCGACCGGCTTCTCGCAGCGCGGCACCCCCGCGTGAGCGCTCGGAATTACCGAAGCGTCATAGCCGGTGGCGAAGACGAACGGCACGCGCCGCGCGGCGAGCGCGTCCGCCACGGGATACACCCGCTCGTCGCGCAGGTTGATGTCGAGCACCGCGCCTTCCAACCGATCCCCGTCGCGTTCGACGAGGGCCAGCGCCTCTCGAACCGAGCCGGCCGGTCCAATCACCACAGCCCCCATCGTTTCGAGCGACGTCGCGAGTTCGCTCGCGATCATGTATTCGTCCTCGACGATGAGCAGGCGCCTGCCCTCGAGGTTCGGCGATCTGCCATCAGCCATGCCTTGCCTCCGCTCCGGTCGACTTGAGCGGCACCGCGATAGCACAGCGCACGCCCGAAGGCTCGATGTCGAACTCCGTGCTGGCGCCGAGCTGGTACGGCAGCGCCCGCTCGATCAGCTCGGTGCCGTAGCCCTTCCTCGTAGGGCTGGCGTTCCCGGGCATTGCTACCCCGCTTTCCACCCATTCGAGCGAGACACGACGTTCCGATCCCGCCTGCTCCGTTTTCCACCTGACGTCGAGCCTGCCCTCGGCCTTGGACAGCGCGCCGTATTTCACGGCGTTGGTCGCAAGCTCGTGCAACGCAAGCCCGATCGCCTGGGCGGACGTGGGGGGCAACGTCACCGAGGGTCCCTCCATGCGCACCCGACCCGACTCGATTTCGCCATTGGCGTGGGCTGCGAGCTCCGCCGAAACGAGGTCGCGCAAGTCGACGTCGTGATGGTCGACGCGCGCGAGCAGCGCCTGCACGCGACTGAGCGCCCGCAGCCGGCTCTCGAACTCGGCCCCGAACAACTGGAGGGTGGCACTGGTGCGCAAGCTCTGCCGAGCGATCGCATGGACAACGGCGAGCAGGTTGCGGGTTCGATGCTGCAGCTCAGCCAGCAGCACCTGCTGCACGTCCTTGAGGTTTCGCAGATCGTGGATGTCGGTCATGGTGCCGACCCATTCGCCGTTCTCTCCTCCGACCTCGACCGGCTTGGCCCGGGTTTGATGCCAGCGGTACTCGCCGTCGGCCGCCCGGCGAACCCGATGCTCCACGTACAGCTCGTCGCCGCGCTCCGCCGCTTCGCGCCACGCCACCAAGGTCGCTTCCCGGTCTTCCAGATGAACGGCATCCAGCCAGCCGAACCCCAGGCTTTCCGCCAAGCTCAGCCCGGTGAACTCGATCCATTGCGGGCTGCCCCAGGTCCGCTCCCCGTCGGCCCTTGATCGGAAAACGAGCTGGGGGATGTGCGTCGCAAGCAGGCGAAAGCGCTCCTCGTTCTCGCGCAAACGCTGCTCGGCAAGGTGGCTATCGGTACGGTCGCGCAGGATCTTCACGAAGCCGGCGCTCCGGTCGGCCAACGGCATCATCAGCCCCGATGCCCAGAACCGCGATCCGTCCTTGCGTCGATGCCATCGCTCGTCCTCGGCGCGGTTCTGGAGGAGCGCGGTTTGCCGCTCCTCGCGAGCCGCTTCCGGGCCGCCATCCGCCGGGGGGAAGATGATGTCAGCCGTGGAGCCGACGATCTCTTCTTCGCGGTAGCCGAGCAGGCGCTCGGCCCCCGTGTTCCAGCTGGTGATGATGCCGTTCGGATCCGTGGTGAAGATCGCGATGTCGGTGGAACTCTCCATGATGAGGTGGAGGAGCTCATCGCTGCCGGGAACCGGGGGCTTCGATCCGTGAGGCACGCTCAATCTCCACTCCAAATGATCTCGCGGCCGCCCCTCGGCCGCCGTTTCCCAGGTTCTTGCGCTGTACGGGATCGCCCTGCTTCGGTTTCCAGATTGCGCCTTGCATCTCGACGAGACCTCGAACGCGAGTGGTAACGTCCGCCAACCTCGAAATCTGATTGTCTCTCCATGCTAGTTACTCGCGACAAAGCGTGGCCTTACGCGGTTCGCGCGCGGAGCGCGAGTTCGCGCATCCGCGCGACCACGCTCGCCAGCCCGCCTTCCAGGATCGCTTGGCCAATCAGGAAGTGGCCGATATTGAGCTCCACCACCTCGGGCAGAGCGGCGATCGGGCCGACATTGGCGAAGGTGAGCCCGTGCCCCGCATGGCATTCGAGCCCGAGCGAAGCCGTGAGCGCCGCCGCCGCGCCCAGCCGGTCAAGCTCGCCCGGACGGTCCTCGGCGTAGGCGCCGGTGTGCAGCTCGACCACCGGCGCGCCGATGGCTGCGGCGGCGCGCAGTTGTGCCGGATCGGGATCGACGAACAGCGACACCCGGATGCCCGCCTGCTTCAAGTCGGCGACCACCGGCCGCAGCGCCTCCCGCTGGCCCGCGACATCCAAGCCGCCCTCGGTGGTCACCTCCTGGCGACGCTCCGGCACGAGACAGCTCGCGTGCGGGCGCACTTGGCGGGCGATCGCGACCATCTCGGCGGTCGCGGCCATTTCCAGGTTGAGCGGCACGGCGATCGCGGCGTGGATGCGGTGCACGTCGTCGTCGCGGATGTGCCGGCGATCCTCTCGCAGATGGATGGTGATCCCGTCCGCTCCCGCCGCGATGGCGGCCCGCGCGGCCTGCAGCGGGTCCGGGTGGGCGCCGCCGCGCGCGTTGCGGATGGTGGCGACGTGGTCGAGGTTGACGCCGAGGCGAAGCGGGTTCACGGCGATGACTCTCCTGCTTTGGCGCGACGCGCGGCCAGCTCCGCCGCCAGCCGCAACGCCGCGATCAAGCTGGCGGGGCTCGCCAAACCCTTGCCCGCGATGTCGTAGGCGGTGCCGTGGTCGGGCGAGGTGCGCACGATCGGCAGGCCGAGCGTCACGTTGACGCCGCTGCTCATGTCGATGGTCTTGAGCGGGATCAACGCCTGGTCGTGGTACATGCACACCGCGGCGTCGTAG
>CAXUIE010000270.1:0-3630 GCA_964250825.1 uncultured Acidisphaera sp.
GGCGAACATGATGAAGAACTGGCTGTTGGCGCTGTTGGGATCGCCGGTGCGCGCCGCGCCCACCGTGCCGCGCAGGAAGTGCGCCCTGTTGGTGAACTCGGCCGGCAGGTCGGGGAGCTTGCTGCCGCCGGTGCCGGTGCCGGTCGGATCGCCACCCTGCGCCATGAAGCCCGGGATGACGCGGTGGAACGGCGTGCCATCGTAAAAATGCTCGCGTATCAGTTGCTTCACGCGCGCGACGTGCTTGGGGGCGAGGTCGGGCAGCAACTGGATGACGACCTTGTGGCCGTCCTTCAACTCCATGATCACCGTGTTCTCGGGGTCGCTGGCGGGCTGCGACGATGCGGTTTCGCTCATGAAGGCTCCGAGGGCAGGGGTGAGAAGCAACGCGGGGGCGAGAAGCAGGAAACGTCGGCGCATGGGGTTCCGATCAGGCGCGAACGCGGCGAAGCGTGCGCTCGAGGGTGAGCGGGGGGACGAAGCTCGAGATGTCCCCGCCGAAATTGGCGATATCCTTGACGAAACGCGACGAGATGACTTGGTGGTGCTCGCTCGCGGTGAGAAAGACCGTCTCGATTTGCGGGTCAAGCCGGTAGTTCATGCCGGCCATCTGGAACTCGTAGTCGAAGTCGGACACGGCGCGCAGGCCGCGCACGATGACGCCCGCCCCGTGCTTGCGCGCGAATTCGATCAGCAAGGTGCTGTACGGCTGGACCTCGATCACGGTGCCGTTGTGCCGCGCGATCGCGTCCGCTTCGGCCCGCACGAGCTCGACCCGCTCCTCGAGCGGGAACAGCGGCCCTTTTCCCGCGTTGATCGCGACCCCGACCACGAGCTTGTCGAGCAGGCGGGCGGCGCGGGCGATAATGTCGGTATGCCCGTTCGTGACCGGGTCGAACGTGCCGGGGTAGATGCCAACCCGTCGCTTGCCGGCCGCCTCACTCATCAACGCCGTCCTCTCCCCCGCCTTCGCCGTCACCGGGCGCCTCTCCCGGCGCGGCCGGCCCCTCGTCCGTCACGTCGTCGATCACCGGGAACACGCTGGTTACGTGCTCGCCGGCGTCCACCCGGAACAAGGTGACGCCCATGACCTGCCGCCCGGTGATGCGCACCTGGTCCGCCGGCACGCGGATCAGCCGTCCGGCGTCGGTCACAAGCATGACGTCGTCGCCCGGCCGGACCGGGAAGGTCGCGACCGCCGCCGCGCCATTTCGGACGCCAAGGGTGATGTTGGCAATCCCCTGCCCGCCACGGCCGGTGACACGATACTCGTAGGCCGACGTGCGCTTGCCGAAGCCGGCGTCGGTCACGGTGAGCAGGAACTGCTCCGCCGCCTCGAGCTCGGCGATCCGGTCCGGCCCGAGCGCTATGTCGGCGACCAGCTCCTCGCCTTCGAGGGCGGGCTCCGCTTCCTCCTCCGCGCCGTTGCCGTTGCTCCGCCGCCTGGCCGCGGCCTGTTTGAGGTAAGCGGCGCGAACGTCGCCGCTGGCCTCCACGTGGCGCAACACGGACAGGCTGATCACCTCCTCGCCGCTGCCCACCAGCCGGATGCCGCGCACGCCAGAGCTGTCGCGCCCGGCGAACACGCGCAGCGACTCCTCGGTGATCTGGAACCGGATGCACCGGCCGCGCCGCGTCGCGAGCAGCACGTCGTCGCCCTCGCGGCAGGTCGCGACGCCGATCAAGCGGTCGCCTTCGTCCAGCCGCATCGCGATCAGGCCGGACGCGCGGACGTTGCGGAAGTCCGACAAGCGGTTGCGGCGGACGTTGCCGGTGGCGGTGGCGAACACGAGGTGCAAGCTGTCCCACAGGCTTTCGTCCTGCGGCAGCGGCAGCACGGTGGTGATGGCGTCGCCGCCGAGTTCGGGCAGCAGGTTGACGAGCGCGCGGCCCTTCGCGGTCGGGCTCGCCTCGGGCAGCCGCCACACCTTCTCGCGGAACGCCTTGCCGCCGGAACTGAAGAACAACACCCATTGATGCGTGTGGGCGTTGAAGCTGCGGGTGACGATGTCGTCGCCGCGCGTTCCCGCGCCGGTGCGGCCGCGGCCGCCGCGGTTCTGCGCCCGATACGTTTCGAGCGGCGTGCGCTTGATGAAGCCGTCGCGCGTGATGGTGACGACCATCTGGCCGGGCTCGACCAGGCTTTCGTCGTCCTGGTCGGCGGCCGCCTCGAGGATGGAGGTGAGGCGAGGTGTCGCGAGCGCCGATCGGGCCTCGGCGAGCTCCACCCGCATCACCTCCATGCGGCGGACATGCGAGCCGAGGACGTCGAGGAGGTCGCGGATGCGGGCGCCGACCTCTTCCATTTCGGCCTGTATCTTCTCGCGCTCGAGCCCGGTGAGGCGCGCCAAGCGCAACTCGAGGATGCCGCGCGCCTGCTCCTCGGTGAGCCGCACCGTGCCGGCCTCGCTGATGACGTTGCCGGGCTCGTCGATGAGGGCGAGCAGCGCGCCGATGTCGGCCGCCTGCCAGTCGCGATCCATCAGGGCGGCGCGCGCGGCCGGCGTGTCGGGGCTGGCGCGGATCAGCCTGATCACCTCGTCGATGTTGGCGACCGCAATGCCGAGCCCCACCAGCAGGTGCGCGCGGTCTCTCGCCTTGCCGAGCTCGAAGCGGCTGCGGCGCAGGATCACCTCCTCGCGGAAGGCGATGAAGGTGAGCAGCGCGTCCTTGAGGCCGAGCAGCCGGGGCCGGCCCGCGTCGAGGGCCAGCATGTTGACGCCGAAGCTGACCTGCATGTTGGTGAAGCGGAACAGCTGGTTCAGCACCACTTCGGGCGTGGCTTCGCGCTTGAGCTCGATCACCATGCGCATGCCCGACCGGTCGCTTTCGTCGCGCAGGTCGGAAATGCCCTCGACTTGCTTGGCGCGGACCAGCTCCGCGATGCGCTCGAGCAGGGTGGCCTTGTTCACCTGGAACGGCAGCTCGCTGACGATGATGGCCTGGCGGTCCCGCCGGATCTCCTCGAACTCCGCGCGCGCCCGGAGCACGATGGAGCCGCGCCCGGTCTCGAACCCGGCGCGGATGCCCGACCGCCCGATGATGACGCCCCCCGTCGGGAAGTCGGGGCCGGGCACGATCCGTATCAGCTCGTCGAGCGCCGTGTCCGGGTTGTCGACCAGCAGGAGGGTCGCGTCGATGATCTCGATCGGGTTGTGCGGCGGGATGTTGGTCGCCATGCCGACCGCGATGCCGCTGCCGCCGTTGATAAGCAGGTTCGGATAGCTGGCCGGGAGCACCTTCGGCTCCCGCTCGCTTTCATCGTAGTTCGGCTGGAAGTCCGTCGTGTCCTTGTCGATGTCGGCGAGCAGCAAGCTGCTGGCGCGCGCCAGCCTGGCTTCCGTGTAGCGCTCCGCCGCCGGCGGATCGCCGTCCACCGAGCCGAAATTGCCCTGCCCGTCGATCAATGGGACGCGCATGGAGAAGGTCTGCGCCATGCGCACCAGCGCGTCGTAGATCGCGAGATTGCCGTGCGGGTGGTATTTGCCCATCACGTCGCCGACGATGCGCGCCGACTTGCGGTATGGCCGGTCCGCCGTGTAGCCGCCTTCCTGCATCGCGTACAGGATGCGCCGGTGCACCGGCTTGAGGCCGTGGCGCGCGGCCCGCCGCGGCCGCCGCGGACCCCCC
>CAXUIE010000270.1:3640-4277 GCA_964250825.1 uncultured Acidisphaera sp.
CCGCCTCCCTGCAGCGCGTCCTGGAGGCGCGGGGGCCCGGGGTGGAGGCGGGCGCGCGGGGCGGGGCGCGCGCGCGCGACGATCACCGACATCGCGTAGTCGAGATAGGAGCGGCGCATCTCCTCCTCGAGCGTCACGGGCTGCGTGTCCTCGGGCGGGGTCGGGGGCGGCGTGTCGCTCAAACTCGTCTCGCATCAATTGGGCGTGTGGCGCGGCCCCGGAACTGGCATCCGGGTCGCGGCCCAAGGTCCGGCGCCCCCCACGACGCTCCAGGAATCGCGTGGAAGCACCTAGCATGTCGAGCGTTCCCTGAATACTGCGCCACCCGCGCGGGCATCTGTGACGATCGCAAGATGGGCGCGCGGAGGGGGGAGCAATTATTCGTGGATCGCCTATATTGCGCTCGCAGGCCCGGCTGAGCCGGTCCCGATCACCCCAGGAGGCGTCAACCAGCAAAGCGCGTTCCTGGCCCGCAATGTCCAGTTTCACGAGACCCTGATGAGTTATCCCGACCGCCGCTCCCGTGGCTTCTCCCGCGACAACCAGGACGACGGGGGGTCGCGCTTTCGACAGCCGCCCCGCTACGACCAGGGTTTCCCAGACGAAGGCGGCCTGCCTTCGCAAGCCACCGTGAAGT
>CAXUIE010000270.1:4287-5014 GCA_964250825.1 uncultured Acidisphaera sp.
GACAAGGGCGTTGGATTCGTCACCTTGGATGACGGGTCCGAATGCTTTCTCCACGCCTCGGCGCTGACCCGCGCCGGCTTGAGCGTGAACGAAGGCGATGGCGTGCGCGTGCGCGTCGGCCAGGGCCCGCGCGGGCGGCAGGTTTCCGAGGTGCTTGAGGTTCAGCCGGGCGCCGGCCCGCAGCGGCGGCCCGCGCCGTCCACGGGTTTCGGCGGTGGCGGTGGCCGGCCGCCTCGGATGGGGGGTGGTGGACGTCCCGGCGGCGCACCGACCGGACCAACCGTCGAGACGCACGGCACGGTTAAGTGGTGGAACGCGACCAAGGGGTTCGGCTTCATCACGCCGACCGATGGGAGCAAGGATATCTTCGTCCACGTTTCCACCCTCACGCGGTGCGGCGTCCAGCAGCTCGCGGAAGGGCAGCCCGTGTCGATCCGGGTCAGCCAGGGGCCGAAAGGGCCGGAAGCGGTGAACGTCAGCCTCGACTGAGACGGGGCGCGCCGGCGGCGGCTGCCAATCCCGGCCGCCACACCAGGCGACGACCCCGTGCGGCTTCAGTGCCGCGCGGACCACGCCAGGTCCAAGGCGCGACACTGGAAATGCGGGGCGCCTTGCGGCCCCGATCGAAGCCGGATCGTTGACCCCGGCTCAGACTGCAGCCGCGACTAGAACGGGATCTCGTCGTCCAGGTCGCCGCCCCGGGGCGCGTCCCAGCCGCCTCCACCAG
>CAXUIE010000271.1:0-2524 GCA_964250825.1 uncultured Acidisphaera sp.
GGGCGTAGCCGCTGCCTTGCCGGACGACATGCGCAAAGCCGGGGAAGTGGATGTGCATGCCGGCCACCAGCAGCTTGTCGGCGGCGGCCCTCTCGAACGTGCGCCGGCGGATCGCCGCGGCGGCCTGTGGATCGGTATCGAACTCGATCGTCACCTCCGGGCGCGGCACCTGGATCTCCGGCACATGGATGATGTCGCCCCAGATCAGCAGCGACTCGTTGCCCGAGCTGATCATGTAGCCGCTGTGGCCGGGCGTGTGGCCGTTGAGCGGGACCGCTGTGATGCCTGGGAAGACCTCGCGTCCGGCATTGAACGGGCGGAGCCGATCGCGGTAGGGCGCGATCTGCTCGCGCGCGCATTCGAAGTAGAGCTTGCGCGCGCGCTCGCTGGCACGCGCCATGGCGGCATCGTCGTCCCAGTGGCGCGGCTCGTTCTCGTGCACGATCAACTCGGCGTTCGGGAACCGGGGGCGGCCGGTCGCCGGATCGGTCAGCCCGGCGGAGTGGTCGGGGTGCATATGGGTCAGCAGCACGGCCTCGATCGAAGCGGGATCAAGCCCGGCGGCGGCCAGGTTGGATTGCAGCTTCCCGGCGGTCGGGGCCAGGTAGTTGCCCGAGCCCGTCTCGATCAGCGCAAGCCGCCCCGCCGTGTGCACCGCAAAGCAATTCACGGAGGTGCGCCGCCCCGGCCGGAAGGCGTCGGTCAGCATCCGACGCGCCTCATCGGCCGTGATGTTCTGCAGCACCTCCACCGAGCCGTCGAGGAATCCGTCGCTCAGCGCGGTGACGACGATGTCGCCGATGCGGCGGTGATAGACGCCCGGAATCTGCTGGCTTGGAACCATGCTTCCCGCTCCGTATGTGCACCGGCACTCTGCGCGGAGGCGGCGCCGTCGTCGAGGGCGCAACGCGTGCCGTCACCGGCGAGGCAGAGGCCGAGGCGGGTGCTCAGCAACCGGGCTCCGTCGGGATTGAGGTGGGAAAAGTCGTCGCCGAAGTAGCGGTCCGCCCAACCGAGCACGGTCGGGCCCATCACATGGAAGTTCGGATACTTCTGCTCGTAGCGCCGCAGATAGGCGGCGAACGCGGATCGCACCGCGGGACGGCTGGCGTCCCAGGTCTCCTGGTTGACCGGCATCGCCACGAACTCCGCTCGCACGCCGCGCGCGTGAAGAAGCGCGAGCAGCCGATCGAAGTAGAGGTCGAGCACCGGCAGCGGGCGGAACGCGTCGAGATGGCCCTCGATCGCCACCTCGTCGCAGCCAGGGGCGGTTCCGAAGAAATACTGTCCCCGCGCGGCCAGCCGCTCGGCGAATGCGCGGCGATTATCCCACAGCCGCAGGAACACCCCGCCCTTCAAGAGGCTGCCGAAATAGAGCGACGGGAAGCGCACCGCGTACAGCGCCGCCCGGGTCCGGCCGGTCAGCCCGTCACCGTGCCCGTTCTCGTAGACCGACCAGTCGTTCACCGCGCGGGATGCCCGAGCCAGTTCCGCGACCTCCGCGTGATCGAGGAACCCGAAGCGCACGGTGCGTTCCCAGAACAGGTCGGGCCGCACGAACTGACCCGGATTGAGCGAGACGACGACAAGCCGGGGCGGATGGGGGCAGAGAAGCGCGCGTCGAACCGCGCTCAGCGCCTCGATCGCCTCCCCCCCGCCGACGGCGAGATTGGTTGTGAGGCGCGGCATCAGCGCAGGGATGATGTCGGCGGCGGCGCGGGAGTCGCCCACCACGACCACCTCGCCCAGATCGCAGCGCGCCAGCATGACCCGCTTGGCGGTCCAGGCGGCGTATTCGGGATCGAGAAAGGCAAGCGGCATGAGCGCGACCCAGACCCAGACGAGGGCGACCACGCACCCGGCCGTAAGAGCGGCAAGCGCCAGGTAGGCGGGCGGCGAGAGCCGTTCGCGCGGCATCGGCTAGAACTGGAAGTACAGGAACTCGCCGGCGCCACCGATCGCCAGCACGCCCAGCGCGCCGACACAGCCGAGCGCCATCGCCCAGCCCAGGCTCGGCCGCCAGGACGATCCGGACACACTGGCCATCCGGCCCAGAACAGGCGCGTAGTCTCGCATGATCTGCTGGGTGTTCGGCGCGCCGAGCGCCAGCATTCCCACACCGATGATCAGCGCCCAGTCGCGTGCGATCGTCACCGCGCGCTCCGACGCTGCCCCGTGCAGCGCCGTGCCGTGCAGGCCGACCATGCCGGACAAGATCGCGCCGGCCGAGGACAACGAATCCGCGCGGAACACGACGGCCCCCACCAGGACGCAGACATAGGTCAGCAGGACGCGCCGGCAGGCAGCGAAGCGGCCAGGCGCCGGCTTCCAGCCAACCGGCCGAAAGACCCGCCAGGCGTGATTGATGGACAGGTACGCCGCATGGAGAAGTCCAAACGCGAGGAAGGTCAGCCCGGCCCCGTGCCAGACACCGGCGAGGGTCATCGTCGCGGAGGTCGGAACCACAACCGTCGTGACGAACCCGCCAGGCGTGAGCCTCCGCCCTGACGGGAGTCCGCGAGCC
>CAXUIE010000271.1:2534-4950 GCA_964250825.1 uncultured Acidisphaera sp.
AGATAAAGGGTCAGGTAGCGGGTCAGCGTCATGTGCCAGCGCTGCCAGTATTCGATGACGCTCTGGGCCTTGTACGGCGAATTGAAGTTGGCCGGGAAGCGGACGTTGAACATGCGCGCGATGCCGATCGCCATGTCGGAGTACCCGGAGAAGTCGAAGTAGAGCTGAAGCGAGTAAGCGAGCGCCCCTTGCCACGCCGCCAGCAGCGGCAACTGGGCGGAATGCGCGAACGCCGCGCCCGCGATGCCCGACAGCTCGTCGGCGAATACCGCCTTCTTGACCAGTCCGATCGCAAAGATCGTGAAGCCGACGGCGATGTTTTCCGAGCAAATCCGGTACGTCGAAGGCGCGGAGAATTGCGGCATCATCTCGCGGTGGTGCAGCAGCGGACCGGCGATCAGGTGCGGGAAGAAGGTGACGAACAGGAGGTAGTCCAGCAGCCCCGTTTCCTGGACCGCGCCCTGGCTCGCGTCGATCAGGAAGCCGATCTGGGTGAAGGTGAAGAAACTGATCCCAAGCGGCAGCACCGGATCGGCGAGCGCGAACTCGATCACCCCATGGCCCCGCAAGAAGCCGAGCACCGACGTCAAATACTTGAAATAGATGAGCGCCGAGACATCCGCCGCGACCGCGAACGCCAGCAAGCCGGACCGTACCCGGCCGGCCCCCGCCGAGCCGATCAGCCGGGCGAAAGCGTAGTTGAACCCGACGGAGACCAGCAGCAGAGGCAGGAAGGCGGGGTTCCACCAGCCATAGAAAACCAGCGAGGCCACCACCAGCCAGAGCGCCGCCGCTGGACGACCGACAAATCGAACCAGCGCGAAGAATCCAACCAGCGCGGCGGGGAGAAAGCAGAAGATGAAGACGTAGGAGCTGAACAGCACGGAGCCTCAGCACCCGCTGTCCGGCACACGCCCGCACGCTAGCGGCGCGCCGGCCGCCATTCTGGCCGCCATTCAACCCTCGCGCGGTTCTCGCTCGAGGATCAAAGCATCACGCGATTGAATTTTGCTTAACGCGGCGAGCACACCCGCCGCCAAGACACTCCCGGTCAGGCGTGGCGGGTGTCAGGCGTGGCCGGCGGTCTCGGACAGCAGCAACGGATCGATGTGCAACAGGCCAAGCGCCCGCCGCCACTTCGTGTCATGGTGGTCACTGAAAACCAGTCCCGCCTCGGCGGGAACGGAGAGCCAGGCGTTCTGCTGGATCTCCACGTCGAGCTGGCCCGGACCCCATCCGGCGTAACCCAGCGCCAGAAAGCCCTCGCGCGGGCCGCCGCCCTCGGCGATGACCTTCAGCACGTCGAGACTTGCCGTCAGCGCCAGATCGTCGCTGACCCGCAAGCTCCCCTCGCCGGTCCAGTCCGTCGTATGCAAGACGAAGCCGCGAGCATTGTCGACCGGCCCGCCGACACATAGGCGGATGCGACGCGCGGGCGGCACCGGCGCGATCTCCAGCTGCGACAGCAATTCGTCGAAGCTCGGCTTGGCAAGGGGACGGTTGATGACCAGGCCCATCGCCCCGTCGGCGGTATGGGCGCATACGTAAATCACGCTCTGCGCGAAACGCGGGTCGGTAAGCGTCGGCATGGCCACCAGGAGCTGGCCGGTGAGGAAGAGGGCGGAATCTGTCGACTGGCGGTCCATCGGGTGGAAGATGGTATGACTTCAGGAGCCTGCAAGTCGGCGTGACAGGGGCACGCGAGGGGGCTAGGACTGGCCCCGATTGACACGGTCCACGAGGAGCGAGAACCCATGACCATCAAGGTCGGCGACACTATTCCTTCAATGAAATTAACGAAGGCTTCGGCCGAGGGTCCGCAGGAGACATCCACCGACGACATCTTCAAGGGTAAGAAGGTCGTCCTGTTCGCGGTCCCTGGCGCCTTCACGCCCACCTGTAGCGTGAAGCACCTGCCCGGCTTCGTTCAGCAGGCCGATGCCATCAAGGCCAAGGGCGTGGATACCATCGCCTGCATCGCCGTGAATGACGCCTTCGTGATGAGCGCTTGGGGCGAGACTCAGGGCTGCACCGACAAGGTCGTCATGCTGGCGGACGGATCGGGCGCATTCACGAAAGCGCTCGGTCTGGAGCTGGCCTTGGTTTCGCGCGGAATGGGTGTCCGCAGTCAGCGCTTCGCGCTGGTCGCGGAGAACGGCAAGGTCACGCACCTGGGCGTCGAGCAGCCCGGCGGGTTCGAGGTCAGCAGAGCCGAAGCCATCCTCGGAATGCTCTAAGGACGCAAGCTCCCGGGGCACCGACGCTCCGGGAGACACCTCGGCCGCGCGGCTTACCGACCGGCTTTCCTCATCGAACCACTCCGGCGGAGCGCCTATCCGTCGTGTCGCTGTCCGCCCTCAACCACGGCTCGCGCGCGTCGGCGGCCTGTACTCCGGCAACTGCCGTAGCGCATGGG
>CAXUIE010000272.1:0-4888 GCA_964250825.1 uncultured Acidisphaera sp.
TTGAAGTCGTGCGCGATGCCGCCGGTGAGCTGGCCGACCGCCTCCATCTTCTGGGCGTGCGCCAGGGCGACGCGGCTTTGCTCCAGGGCCTGCTCCGCGTGCCGCTTGTCGGTGATGTCGCGAGTGATCTTGGCGAAGCCGAGCAGCCGTCCATCCTCGTCGCGCATCGCTTCGACGACCACGTTCGCCCAGAAGCGCGCGCCGTCGCGGCGCACCCGCCAGCCTTCCCCCTCGTAGCGTCCTTCACGTTCGGCGGCCGCCAGCGCGTTCTGCGGCCGGCGGGACGCCTGATCCTCCGCCGTGTAGAAGCGCGAAAAGTGCTCGCCCATCACTTCGTCGGCCGTATACCCCTTGATCCGCTGAGCGCCCCGGTTCCAGCTCGTGATGTGACCGCGCGCGTCAAGCATGAACATCGCGTGGTCGGTGACGCCCTCGACAAGTAGCTGGAACCGCCGCTCGCTGTCGCGCAGCGCTTCCTCCGTGCGTTCCTGCTGCTCGATCACCGAACTCAAGGTCACGTTTGCCCGCCGCAGTTCGGCCGGCGTCGGCATCGCGAGCAGGCGCGGCATGTGGCGCCACAAGGTGACGGCGGTCAGGAGGGAAACGGAGGCCGTGCTTACCTTGGCGAGGCCCTGCAAGCCGTAGACCGGGTTCCACAACGTCCAGATATCGAAAAGGTGCGTGACGCCGCAGGCAAGGATGAATAGGGCGAACATCCACACGATCCCGCTCAGGATGAAATCGTTGCGGTGCCGCAGGAAAACCGCGAGTGCGGCGGCGATGCCGAGATAAGCCACGCCGATCAGGCCGTCCGCGGAGACATGCAGCCATAGGAGAGCCGGCGACCACGCAAGGCAAAACCCGTGGGGTGAAAAATTCGGGCCGGCGAACTGACTGAAGAACGACTGCACTGCAAATCCTTCGACGTCGGCGTGAGTCCGACCGAACCGGCCGGACCATCTCTGTTCACTTTTTAGTGAACCGAAAGGCCGACGACAACATATCAGACCACTACAACGGTTTATTCACGTTGAGCGGCATCTCTGCGGCGCTCGTCACGGCAGCCTCGCCTTTCACCCGTTAAAAAATTGTTTGCGGCGCGCAGCCGCTCACGTCCGACGAGTGTGGCGCCGAAGGAGGATCAGCGCGGCGTCCACCGGCAGGGCCGCGAACTCCCGCAGCCGCCAGAACCAGCGCGTGCGGAAGTTGTGTCCGGCGGGAAACGGCGGCGGGCGGGAGGCCCGCGCGGGCAGCCCGGCCAAGCGCAGCAACAGGACGCAGCGGGCCAGGTGATAGGCGGAGGTCGCGGCGTAGACCGGCCCATCGTGGCGCCGCGCGCGCAACAAGGCGGTGACCGCCCGCACCGACGACACCGTGTCGGTTCCGGTTTCCTCGAGGAGGATGCGGGCATCCGGCACGCCGAGATCGCGAAGCAGCCCGGCCATCACGGAGGCCTCGGACGGCCCGTGCCGGCCGACCCCGCCAGTCGGGACGAACAGCGGCTCGGCGGGCAATCGGCGGCCCCACACGGCGGCCGCCTGGACGCGCCGGCGCAAGGTCATGCTCGCCGAGCCGTCGGGGCGCACGGCCGCGCCGAAGATCACGATAGCCGCGCGCCGCGCCTTTCTTGCCTGCTTCTGCATGGGCACATCATGCCACCGGTCGCCGTCGAAAGGCGGCCACGTTTTCGCCGCTAGCGGAATGCGATACGTTTTCACGGGCCAGAACTTCGGCGGGGACGATGGGATGGAACGCGGCGACGTGACGGCGCTGAGCAGGATGATCGGCGAGTCGCGCCATGCGGTCGTATTCACGGGTGCCGGAATCAGCACGGAGTCCGGCATTCCCGATTTTCGCAGCCCGGGCGGGATCTGGACGCGCATGGCGCCAATCGATTTCAACGACTTTCTCGCCTCGAAGGAAGCGAGGCGCGAGACGTGGCGCCGCAAGTTCGTCACCGACCAGACGCTGCGTGCGGCCGAACCGAATCGCGGGCATCGCGCGGTCGCCCGCCTCGTCGACCGGGAAAAGGTTTCATCCGTGATCACCCAGAACATCGACGGGCTGCATCAGGCGTCCGGCGTCCCCGACGGCAAGGTAATCGAGCTGCACGGCAACGCGACCTACGCCACCTGCCTCGATTGCGGCACGCGCTACGAGATCGACGACATCCGCGCCGCGTTCGAGAGCACCGAGGAGCCGCCAGTGTGCGACAGGTGTCTCGGGTTCGTGAAGACCGCCACGATCTCGTTCGGCCAGTCGATGCCGGAGGCGGCGATGCAGCGCGCGCATCGCCACACGATGGCGGCCGACCTGTTCATCGTCCTCGGCTCCTCGCTCGTGGTCTATCCCGCCGCGGCCTTTCCCGAAGTCGCCAAGCGCAACGGCGCCGCGCTCGTGATCGTCAACCGCGAACACACCTCGCTCGACCGCATCGCCGATCTCGTGCTGCACCAAGAGATCGGCGACGCGCTCGGCGCTGCCGTCGGAGTGAACTGATGCCCGTGCTCGACCGTGACGGCGTCCGCATCCATTACGAGGCGCACGGCAGCGGCGAGCCGGTCCTGCTGAGCCACGGCTTCAGCGCGACCGGGCGCATGTGGGACGCGCAAGTGGAGGCCCTGGCCGGGCGCTACCGGGTCATCACCTGGGACATGCGCGGCCACGGTCGGTCGGACTATCCGGAGAACCCGGCGCTCTACTCCGAACGGCACGCCATCGACGACATGGCGGCGGTGCTGCGCGTGTGCGGCGCCGAGCGGGCCGTGATTGGCGGTTTGTCGCTCGGCGGCGTGATGTCGCTCGGCTTTCACGTCGCGCACCCGGCCATGGTGCGGGCGCTCATGCTGTTCGACACCGGCCCCGGGTTCCGCAACGCCGAGGCACGCCAGGCTTGGAACGAGCGATCGCTCCGGCAGGCCCAGCGGCTGCAAGCGCAAGGGCTCGCGGCCCTGAACCGCAGCGACGAAGTCCGCTTGGGCGAGCACCGCTCGGCGGACGGGCTGGCGCACGCGGCGCGCGGGATGCTGACCCAGGTGGACGACCACCTGATCCGCTCCTTGCCTGGCATCGCGGTGCCCGCCCTTGTGCTGGTTGGCGCGGACGACAAGAACTTCCTGGCCGCGACGGACTACATGGCGGCCAAGATACCGGGCGCGACGAAGGTGGTGATTCCCGGCGCGGGACATGCCGCCAACCTGCATCAGCCCGCCGCGTTCAACGCCGCCGTGCTGGCGTTTTTGGCCGCGCTGCCGCCCGCGGCCTCAGCACCGCCCCCCCTATTCCCGCGGCGTGCGCCGCGCGCCGCCTACCGCCGCGCGCGGGAGTGCTTAGTCCTTATTCCGCCGCCTCGGCCGGCTCGCGTTCCCGCTTCGGCCGCGAGCGGATTTCCTTGAGCGCCTTGTCGACGTGCCGGCTGAACACGAACTCGGCCGGCCGCTGGCGGTCGAGCGGGATGTCGGGCGCCATCGGCCCCGTGGTCCGGATGCCGCGCACAGCCTGCGCGGCCGCCCGCCACGGCTTGCGGACGGTTTCGGTCACCGCGGTCGCCTCGTAGCCGCTGTGCACCATGCAGTCCGCGCATTTCTCATAATTTCCGGTGCCGTAGCGGTCCCAATCGGTGGTTTCCATCAGTTCCTTGAAAGTCTTCGCGTAGCCCTCGCCAAGCAGGTAGCAGGGGCGCTGCCAGCCGAAATAGGTCCGCGTCGGGTTGCCCCAGGGCGTGCAATGGAACGTTTGATTTCCCGCCAGGAAGTCGAGGAACATCGAGGATTGATTGAACGCCCACTTGCCTTTCCAGGCGCCCTTGCCCTGGCGAGCGAAGACGCCGCGAAACAAATCCTTGGTCGCTCGGCGGTTGAGGAAATGCTGCTGGTCCGGGGCGCGCTCGTAGGCGTAGCCCGGTGAGACGCTGATCCCGTCGACGCCCATCGCCATGACGTCGTCGAAGAACGCCGCCACCTTCTCGGGCTCGGCGTTGTTGAACAGCGTCGCGTTGATGATCGCGCGAAAGCCGGCCTGCTTGGCCTTCGCGATCGCCGCGACGGCGCGATCGTAGACGCCGTCCTGGCAAACCGATGCGTCGTGCTCGGCTTTTCCGCCGTCAAGGTGCACGGACCAGGTGAAATACGGCCCCGGCTTGAACAGGTGCATCTTCTTCTCGAGCAACAGCGCGTTGGTGCAAACGATCACGAACTTCTTGCGCGCGATCGCGCCTTCGACCACCTGGTCGATCTCGCGATGCAGCAGCGGCTCGCCGCCCGCTATCACCACAACGGGCGCGCCACACTCGTCCACCGCTTCGAGGCATTCGGCCACCGATAGACGCTGGTTCAGGATTTCGGCCGGATAGTCGATCTTGCCGCAGCCGGCGCAGGCCAAGTTGCAACGGAACAACGGCTCGAGCATCAGGACCAGCGGGTAGCGCTTGCGTCCCGCCAGATGCTGCCGGAGCACGTAGGCCCCGACGCGGATCGCCTGGTTTAGCGGTACAGCCATGATGTTCCTCCGCGGCGCGCGGCTTCGCGCGCCGTTCCTCGGCTCAAAGCAGGGCGTGACATGCGCATATTGCTCCGCGGGCGCAAGCCCTTGCGCCAGGCCCTGTTCACGCCCAGGCCCAGAGGCTCCGCCTCCATATGGCGCCCCCTCGCCTCGTCGGCTAAAGCTTCGGGCCGGGGATCAGGCGGGGCGAATCAAGGGTCGATTGTGTGTCTTCCGCGCAACGTCGAGAGGGCGTGAGCTCCGGGGGCCAATCAAACGACGGGACGGTCCCGGGCGGCGGACGTTCGACTGACATAATCTTGGCGAATCGCCACGTGTCGACGCGCCGGATCGTTCGCCGTTGATCGCCGGAGCTGAGTGGGCATGGGTTTGAGGGTTTGGTGATGGG
>CAXUIE010000273.1:0-3784 GCA_964250825.1 uncultured Acidisphaera sp.
CTGCTGCATGGGATTCGGCGAGGGGCTGTCGCGCACCTCGATCGCGGCCAGCCACGGTCTGGGCGTCGCCCCGCGGCAGCGGGCTAATGGTTTGCGACATTTTGGTTACCTTACAACTGTAGTGAACATGGCGGGTTGAGGTGCCGCCTCACAACGCTCTGTGCTCACACGGAAGGCGGCGTGCCGCAGCCCGGTGCTTCGTGCTCTCGAAAAAGTGCCGGAACCCTGCCCGCTAAACACGGTCAGCTCTCCGGTCTACCAATGACCGGCGGCGGCGCCACTTCCCTCGATGAAGGCGAGAGCGCCCCTCGCGCGAAAACCCGAGAAGTGGCGGTACAGCCGCGCGCTCCGAAATAGAGGGCGTCCTGATTGGCGTTGCGCTCGAGCAGGTATGAAAGGAATGAGCAGTCCTACAAACAGTATGTGCTGTTACGAACGAGACTTTATAGAACGAGCCTGTAAAGGAAAATTATTTGCTCGTTACAAGTTCATTGAATTACCGTTCACGCTCACACCGAGACGGTTTCGGTCGGATATCACCAGGAAAAATAAAGAGGCTTCGGGCCGCCCAGCGTTAACCTGATTTCAACACCTCGGCGCTCACGAGCGCTGGGGTGATCGCGGCGAGCACCGCGTCCGCCCGCAAAGCATCTGCGCACAGGCGGATCGATGGCGGCATCCGGGCGGCCCAACATCTACGTCCACATCCCTTGTCCCAGAAGGTGCGCTCCGGCTCGACGGTGCGGACTGCCGTTACCGTCAAATCGAGTCCCGGCAGGTCCCAATCTTGCGCATTGGTCCCCCGGTGATGCAGGACCGCGAGCGGGCCGGGCGCGAGGCAAGCCCGTCCGCCGGTGTCATCGACAGCCAGAGCGTCAAGACCACCGAATCCGGCGGCCCGCGCGGTTATGAAGCCGCAAGAAGGTGCTCGGCCGCAAGCGGCACGCGATGGTCGATACCGATGGCAGGCTGCTCTGCGTACAGGTCCATCCCGCCTCGGTTCAGGACCGCGACGGCGCTGTGCCGCTGCTGCAAGCCTCGACATGGCGCGATTGCAGGCATTCCTGTCGCGCGATCTTCTTCCTTCTGTCGGCGTGTCGGTGGACACCTTCGTCAACCGCAGCCCATGTGAGCGAGGCGACCCGCATTTCGCCACGACCCATCTGCGGCGTGAGCTGGCGGATATGCTTGGCGCCTTCTTCCGCAGTCAATACCCATGCTCTCGCGCTGGGGCGAGGGCTCTTCAGAGCACAAAATGATCTCGGACCGACACTGAGGGGAAAACCAAGTCCGCTTAGACTAACGCTATGAGAAGCGTTTCAGGCTCCGGGGAGGGCCCGGACGTGCGTAAGCTGGGGTGCTGCTTATGGCTGCCCGTAGGCGCACTGCTCTCAGGCTGCTCTTTGGCTTGAGGTGGTCGGGCCCTACTTCCGTTTCGCCGACCACGAGATGGAGCTGGCGTTCCAGGTAACCTGTGTCGCTGTGCGTAAGCATCATTCGCAAGCCATGGGCTCTCCCTTGGCGGAGCAAGCTCGCCCGCTCAGTCGCTTTCGCGGTGGGCCTGCGTACTCACATCGCTTCGTCGTAATTCAGCCGACACATCTTAACTCGAAGGTGGCCGGGCTGCCGGCCAACTACTCCGGTGGCCCGCTGTTCTGGCGGTCGCGTGTCGAGGACATGAAGCTCATCCTGGACGAACTCGATAAGATCGAAGCCATGGTTCCGGCGGTTGAGGGGCGTATTCATCACAGCAAGGTTGCCGCGGTTGGACATTCGTTGGGTGGACAAACTGTCGGCATGCTTCTTGGCGCGCGCTTGACCGACCCCAAGGACGAGGCGGCGACCGACGTGAACATGATCGAGCCGCGGATCGGAGCGCGCCATGGTCTAGGCGGGATCGCCGGCTACGACGCGAAGGAGACAAACCGACGAGGATCCCGATCGTTTGGCGATCGTCCAGCGCCTCACCTGGGCCTACCTGCGCTCGACGCTGGATGGCGATGATCCGGTCTGGTCGCTAGCATGTAAGGCGCTGGAGGAACACTGCAGTTCACAGGGCCGCGTCGAATGTAGGCAGAGCTTGGGCTGACAGATGGCGAGCTCCTCGATGCGGGGCGATGACCGCCCCCCGACAGCGGCGACATAATGATGAACGAAGGGCTGCTTACGGCGGCGCGTTGCGCTCGCGGAACGGCTGGGACTGGGCGCATCGCCGCCCGAGCGCTCTTGGGCTTGAGCTGGCCGTCTGCGGCCGACTTTTCGCCCTCCGAGGAGCGGCTTAAGTGGACGATGCTGTGACGAAAGGCCGAGGTCTCGATACGTGCTGCTCGGTTAAGGTCAGAGACTGCTACCCAGACCTGAACGGAGGGTACCAAGCGTCACATTTTAACCACTCGGACGCCGTCGCGGCGCGCGTGTCGAAGTATTCGCGCCAAGCGTGGATCTTGCCGTCCTCCATCTCGAACACGCCCATGACGTCGACCGACATGGTTCTACCGTTGTTGTCGAAGATGTCAGTGCGCTCGGTCGGCACGGCGCCGTAGCTGGTCTCGGCGATATGGCGCATCTTGACCTCGACGGAGCTGGCGGTAGCCAAGACGGGGGCGATGACCTTGCGGATCGCGTCCTGGCCGACGGATTCGGGCGCGCGGCCGTTCAGCCAGCACGCGTCGGGCGTCATCAGATCGAGGATGCCGTCAAGCGACTTGGCTTCCCAGGCTTCGAAGAAACGGCGAATGATGTCGGTGTTGTTCATCTTGTAACCTTCCGTAAGCACCGCTTGCGGCTATGGCTTGATGAAGACGATTCCGTCGCGGTTCAGCGCCTCGACGGCATAGGCATGCTAGTTGCGACCGAGTGCGCTGCAGCGATCCACAGCGCAAGCGCACCCTCAACGGCCAAGATCGGCACCTGAAAGTCGGCGAGGCCACGGTCTCCGACTTTTGGGAGATCAGCGGCGTCACGATCCGACGGCGGCGGCGAACAGCTCAAGTCTGCTAAACACGCCACCGACCTCCATTTGCCGGCCTGCGGTCGCTAGCTCGCCGATAGCGACGGATTGGAAGCCGATTTCTTCGATCAGTTTTGAAACGGTCCCGACGGCCTGTGAATCGTCGCCAGCGAGGAAGAGGACACGTTTGAAGCCGGCTGGGATCGGCGCGAACATCGTTTCGAAAGGGAGGGTGTTGAACGCTTTGACGACACGGGCGGAAGGCGCAAGGCGCGCAACGAGCTGGCTGCCGGAATCCCCTCCGAGATCGTCGAGCACAACGTCAGGAGAAATGCTCAAAATGATGTTCGTGGCGTCAACGACGACACGCCCACGCCAATCGACGCTGCTGCGCAGGAAGTCCCGAACATCCCGCCATGGTAGCGCTAAGAAAAACACCTCTGCCTGTTCGAGAAGCTCTTTGAGCGTGACCGGTTTAAGAGGCTGGCCTTTTCCAGCCAGCTTTGCGGAGATACTTTCCGGACCCCAACTGTTCGTGATTAGGACCTGGTGCCCAGCCGCGGTGAAATGCTCCCCAAGGGTCATGCCGACAGTCCCGGCACCGATCATCCCGACCTTCATAGTGGTTATCCTCTCGATTTGCTTGCCGACTACAGAGCAGTGCGCCTTCATGCCGGCCGACGGGTTTGTCCTGATGAACGGCCGCGCCCGTGACCGGCCATCCCGGAATGGTTGCGCTATGGCTTGATGAAGACGAACCCGTCACGGTTCGGCGCTTTGACGGCCGAGATCGCCGACTGGAAGTCGGCGAGGCTATGACCACTTCCGACCTTG
>CAXUIE010000273.1:3794-4887 GCA_964250825.1 uncultured Acidisphaera sp.
GCGCGTCGCCACCGCCTTGGCTACCCCGAACCCCAGAGGTTGCGGCGCGTGCACGCCCTACATCGGCCCCTGCACGCCGGCGAGGCTATGAACACTTCCGACCTTGAAGAGGGACGGTAGCTCCGCGGCGAGCTTAAGCGCCGATTGAATGTCGTCGACCTGCTTATCCCGCGAGAGTTCGGAGAACCACCGTACGAACACGACGCCGCGAATGACGAACTGACGACCAACGATCTCAGGCGCGCCGATGCCGAGCTTGCCCCCGCCAAGAGCGCCATAGGTGACGATTGCCGCATCGTCGGCCAATAGCGGCACGAGATCCCCGACCAAGGAACCTGAGACGCAATCGAGAACCCCGACGATCTTCTGCCCTGCAGCAAGGGAGGTGACCTGCTTCTGCCACTCGGAGTCTTCGGTAGCAGCCACTTGGACGCCGGCCAGCTCGGTCGCAACGCGCTTTGCACCCGCCGTGCTGCGTGCCAGACCAATTGGCTTGAGACCTTCCTGCTTGAGGAAATGCAGCAGCAGACGGGCCACGACCGAACTTGCTCCGGTTACAAGCACCGGGCCCTCGCGAAGAACCTCGTCGGGAACAGATTTACGCAGTCCGCGCAGGATCATGCGCGCGGTGACGTAATTGATGAGGAGCTGCGCTGCGACCTCGTCGCTGATTTCCGGTAGAACCGGGATTGCCGCTAAAGCCGGGATCGCGACGAACTCTGCCCACGATCCGGCGGCCGGAAATCCGATCACCCGATCGCCGACCTTGGGATTGCCTTGGCCTTCGACGTCGGAGCCGAGCGCGCGAACGATGCCAACCGCCTCGGAGCCGCGCCGGACGTAGCCGACATTCTCGGGAATATTTGGCTGCGAACGGATCAGCTGCAGGTCGCCATGATGAACGGGCGCAAGCTTGACGTCGATCAGGACTTCTCCCGGGGCGGGATGGGGATCCTCGATGTCGACGAGCTTAAGCGCATTCGCCGGTTCGCTGAGAGCACTCTGGACTACAGCCTTCATGGGGTTACTCCTTGAGTTTGACCTGCGCCCCTGAATCTCCTCCAGGCTAAAGTGGAGTCCGCCCGAGCAGGAG
>CAXUIE010000274.1:0-4875 GCA_964250825.1 uncultured Acidisphaera sp.
GGGCAACTACTTCACCCTGACCGGCCGCTCGCCGTTCTCGCGGCTGATCTATCCGGTCCCGGTGCCGGGGGGGTTGGGCGTCCACCTGACCGTGGACCTCGGCGGTCAGGTGCGGTTCGGCCCCGACGTGCAGTGGATCGACGACATCGACTACACGGTGGAGCCGGCGCGTGCCGACGTATTCTATGCTGCGGTGCGCCGCTACTGGCCGGATCTGAAGGACGGCGCGTTGCAGCCGGGCTACGCGGGCATCCGCCCGAAGATCGTCCCGCCCGGCGCGCCGGGACAGGATTTCGTCGTGCAGGGGCCGCAAACGCACGGGGTGCCGGGGCTCATCAACCTGTTCGGCATCGAAAGTCCGGGGCTCACCGCCTCGCTCGCATTGGCGGACTATGTGGTGGACGTGGCGGCCACGGGCTGACCGGGATTTTGGCGGTCCCGCCGGATCGCCGCCTCGATCATCGCGCGCGCCTCGTCGGCGTCGCCCCAGCCCGCGACCTTGACCCACTTGCCGGGTTCGAGGTCCTTGTAGTGCTCGAAGAAATGGCGGATCTGCTCGAGCGTGATGGTCGGCAGGTCTCCGTAGTTGCGGACATTCACGTAGCGCTTGGTCAGCTTGGGCGACGGCACGGCGATGATCTTCTCGTCCCTGCCGCCGTCGTCCTCCATCTTGAGCACGCCCACCGGGCGCACGTTGATCACCGCGCCGGGGACGATCGGCCGCGTGTTGGCGACCAGCACGTCGATCGGATCGCCATCCTCCGAGAGGGTGTGCGGGACAAAGCCGTAGTTCCCGGGATAGCGCATCGGCGTGTACAGGAACCGGTCGACGAACAGCGTGCCGGACGCCTTGTCCATCTCGTACTTGATCGGCTCCCCGCCGATCTGCACTTCGACGACGACATTCACGTCGTCCGGGGGGTTGTTGCCGATCGGGATCGCATCGAGGCGCATGGCGGGTTCCGTATCGTTTGCGGGCGCGGACGGTAGCACGCGGGAGCGAGCGCGGCGGGATACTCGTCGATGCTCATGCCCGATCGCCGGAGCACCGCCGCTCGCCCCTACCCATGACGTCAAGCCCGCGGAGGAGGCGGGCACGCACCCAGGCCCCGGGCGACGAAACCGCTACATCTCGGGCATGGATTCCGGCTTTCGCCGGAACGACCGGAGAGGAGCACGACAGGCGCGAGTCCCGTCGACGTCATCGGCGTGCGTAACAGCGACTAGCGGCAGCGCACGGGCAAAGTTCGGGGCGATCTTCAGCTCCGCACGGGATCGGGCCAGAACCGCACGCCTTCCCGCGCCAGCCCGCCGCCGAGCCCGACGGGCGTGCCGTCGGCGCGCCAGCACGCGGCTCCGGTCAGCATGCCGTCGGCGCCGAAGCCGATTGCGCACATGCCGCCGCCGACCGTCGAGACCGCGAGCACGTCGTGCCCGCGCGCCGCCAGCGCCGCGCGGACGGGTTCGGGAAAGCCAGTCTCCACCTCCACCCCAAAACCCTGGGTCCAGAGCCGGGGCGCTTCCACCGCTTCCTGCAACGACATGCCGTGGTCGATCAGGTTGATCGCCGCCTGCATCGCCGAGCCGAAGATGCGCAACCCGCCCGGCAGCCCAAGTGCGAAGGCCGGCCTGCCGTCGCGCAGCACGATCAGCGGCGCCATCGAAGTGGTGGTGCGCTTGCCGGGGGCGACCGACAGCGCGCGGCCCGGGCGAGGGTCGAACAGGAACATGTTGTTGTTCGGAATGATCCCGGTGCCCGGGATCACATAGCGCGCGCCGAACAGGCTGTTGATCGTCTGCGTGCTGCAAACGATGTTGCCGTCGCCGTCCGCCACGGTGATGTGCGTGGTGTGCGCCGATTCCCCCGGAGCGACCCCGGCGGTCCAGCCCCGGGTGCGGCCCATGTCGATCTGCGCCCGTCGCTCGTCGGCGTAGGCGGGGGAGATTAAGCGCTCGACCGGGACGGCGAGAAAGGCCGGGTCGGCGGTCGCGACCGCGCGGTCCGCGAACGCGATTTGCAGCACCTCGGCCAGCAGATGCAGCGCGTCGGGCGAGCCGAAGCCCATCGCGCGCAGGTCGTAGGCTTCGAGGATGTTCAGCATCTGGGTGATGTGCACGCCCGAGGAGGCGGGCGGCGGTGGTGCCAGGATTTCGTGATCGCGGTAGCGGCCGCGGATCGGCGCGCGGTCGATACAGCGGTAGCCGACCAGATCATCGAGGCTGACGTAACCGCCGGCGCGCGCCAGGTGCCTGCTTATCTGGCGGCCGAGGGCGCCGCCGTAGAGCAGGCCTGGCCCGTCTCGTGCGATCGCTCGCAGCGTCTCGGCGTAAGCGCCGTTCACCACCCGCGCGCCGGTGGCGATCGGCGCGCGGCCGGGCAGGAATAGCCGGGCGATCGCCTCGTCGCGCGCCAGGTCGGCCGCACTTTCAGAGGCGCATTCATGCAAATAGGGAGTCGCGCGAAAGCCGCGCTCGGCGTGGCGGATGGCGGGTTCCATCACGTCGGGAAGCGAGCACGTCCCGAAGCGGGCCAGCGTTTCGCACCAGCCTTTCAGGGTGCCGGGCACGGCCACGGCGCTGGGGCCGATCGCGTTGCGGCGGCCCACCGTGTTCATCGTGCCGGCGGGAGCCGCCGGGTCGGGCGTGTAGGTGTCCGGCCCCGTCGCGGCCGGCGCGGAGGCGAGCCCGTCCATGACGACGTGACGCCCGTCGGCGAGCCGCAGATGCGCGACCCCGCCGCCAAGGATGCCGACCATCATCGGCTCGACCACGGTGAGCGTGAACAAGGCGGCGATCGCCGCGTCGATCGCGTTGCCGCCGCCGGCCAGCATCTCGATGCCCGCCGCCGAGGCGAGCGGATGGTTCGTCACCACCATGCCGCGCGGGCCGGTGGCCGGCCGCTTGTCGCAGGTGAACATGATCGGCCGGGCCTCGCTCATTTCACCGCCAAGGTGGCGCGCAGCCCCGCGTAGTAGTCGGACACGGAGCGGATGTCGTGGTCGGAAAGACGGTGGGTGATCGAGCGCATCACGCCGAGATCGTCGTTGGCGCGCTCCCCCTGCTTGAAGGCGCGCAGCTGGGTGCGGATGTAATCGGCGGGCAGGCCGGCGAGCGGCGGCAGCAGCCGGTCGGTGCCGCGCCCCTGCGGCCCGTGGCAATTCCCGCAAGCGGGGATGGCGAGGGCGTTGTCGCCCAGATCCTGCAACTGCTTGCCTCGGCCGCCCAATGGCTCGCGGGCGATGCTGAGGGGCTCGGGCGGCAGCGAAGCGAGGTATAGCGCCGTCGAGCCGATGTCCTTGGGCGACATCTGGCGCGCGATGGCGCCCATGACGTCGTTCTTTCGCCGCCCGGTTTTGTAATCCACGAGCTCCTTGGCGATGTAGTCGGCCGTGACTCCGCCGAGCCGCGGCATCGGCGCGTTCGCCGCCGGGATGCCGTTCGCGCCGTGGCAGGCGGCGCAGGCCCGGATCTTCTCGTAACTTCCTTGCTGATACAGCTGCTTGCCGGCGGCGGTGTCGCCCTGCGCGAGATAGCCTTCCCAATCGGCGTGCGATCGATCGGCCGAGAAGTTCGGCGTGGGCGACCCGGTGCCCCGGAACACGCCCAGTACTGCGTCGAGCGGGCCCGCGCTCGCCGCCGCCGTCGCGAGCGGCAGGGCGACGGCCGCCGCCAGCACGGTTCGCGCTCTCACGCGCGCACCAACGGGCCGGGGTTCTTCACGTAATGCTGCCGCACGGCGTCCGACGTCCAGTAGGCGAGCGCGCCGATCGTCGCCGTCGGGTTGTAGCCCGAGTTTTGCGGGAACAACGTGCTTCCGGCCACGAACACGTTCGGCACGTCCCAGCTTTGGCCGTAGCGATTGGTCGCGCTGGTTTTCGGGTCGGCTCCCATGATCGCGCCCCCGGTCAAGTGGGTCGTCTGATACCCGGTGGAGGAGTACGGCTTGGTGCGCGGGTTTGCCTCGGTGATCTGCACCCCCCGGATACGCTTGCCGATCTCTTCCGCCTTCGTCGTCAGGAAAGCCGATTGCTTGATGTCGTTGTCGGGGAAGTCGAAGGTGATCCGCAGCAGCTTCTGCCCCCAGGCGTCATTGTAGGTGGGGTCGAGGTCGAGGTAGCCGGTTCGCGTCGGCAGGGATGCGCCGGTGATCTGAATCGGCATCGCGTGGTTCCAGTAGCGCGCGATCGCTTTCTTCCATCCGCTGCCCCAGGACGGGCTGTCCTTCGGCGTCGGGCGCCAGGTGATCGGCGGACTGCCAACGACCTGGATCTGGATGTAGCCGCCGCCGACGAAGCCGAGCGGCCCGTGGTCGAAATTGTCGGCGTTGAAATCATCCATCGTCACCGCGACGGAACCCGCACCCATGTATGGGTTGATGCGCGTGTTCTCGTCGAAGAACAGGTTCACGGAGGCCGTGGTCTGGTGGGTGAAGTTGCGCCCGATCGTGCCCTCGCCGGTGCGGGGCTCGTAGATTTGGCCGATCCCGGACAGCATGAGCAAACGGGCATTGTTGATCGCGAAGGAGCAGAAGAACACCATCTCGGCCGGCTGAAATGTTTCCGTGCCGGCAGCATCGACGTAGGTCACGCCGGTGGCGTGCTTGCGGTCGGGCGTGAGCTCGGCGCGCAGCACCTGGCAGCCGGTGCGCAGCTCGAACGTCTTGAGCTTGAGCGCGGCGGGCAGGATGCAGACTTGCGGGCTCGCCTTGGCGAAGTGCTCGCAGCCGTGGTTGGAACAGAAGCCGCAGTAAACGCATGGCATCATCTGCAGGCCCTCGGAATTGACGTAAGGCATGGTCGCCAGCGCCGTGGGCTGAATGAACGGATGGTAGCCCATGCCGAGCGCCGCTTCGCCGAACAGGGCGGCGGCGAAGGG
>CAXUIE010000275.1:0-4825 GCA_964250825.1 uncultured Acidisphaera sp.
TCGACAGCGAATCATATCAAATCGCGTCGGGGAAAGAGTTATGCAAAGGTCTCTAAAGGTCTCTCAGGGGCGCAGGTCACAACCACTAGAAGGCGGGCATTAGGCAATTGAGTGGAGATAAAGGTAAGACGCATTGCGTCTTGCACGACTTGGGTGCGGGTCAGGCCGAAATCGAAGCTTGCTCCCGGCCATTTGATCTCTATCGCTCCATACCACCCCCTTTTGCGCTTTTTGATCGTGCCTGCAGAGCAATGTCGACTCTCTTTTTGGTCTTGCTCCAGTTACGCGGTAATTGACTTGTCGCTGGTCGATAACGGCCCTGAGCATTGACTATCTGGGCAATCACAAGCCTCGCCGAGTCTTCGCCGGAGAGGTTGCCAAGCCCTTGTACGATCTGGAGTTGCAGCCACCCGCTCAAACCAGCCGCTAGTCCCTGGGCAAGCTCAACACGTGTCACTCGGTTCACATATAATCAGGTCGGGCGAGCGGGAACGTATGACCGCTTACAACCAGAGAAAAAATTCTTTCCGACCACGCTTATCAGGTCGGCAACCCGTAAAACCGCGCCGCCTTGTCGTGGAACAGTCCCGCCTTCTCAGGCGCCGACGCGCCCGCGGCGATGCGCTTGAACGCGTTCCACAGCACCGGGTAGCTACCCATCCCCTTGTCCACCGGAAAATTGCTCTCGAACACGCAGCGGTCCGCTCCGAACAGATCGATGCGCGCGGTGATCCACGGCCCCCAGTCGGCGGCGATCTGCGCGGAAGTCGGCGGCAACGCGTTCTCGTGGTAGTCGAACCCGTTCACCGGCATCCCGAGCCCGTCCCCAAGCTTCACATGCACGTTCTGGCACCCGGCGATCGCCGCCATGTCGGCGCGCCACGACGCGAACATCTCGTCGCGCCGCGCGCGGTACGGGCCGCAGCCGAGCGGGCTGCCGACATGGTCGATCACCACCGGGCGTCCCCGGCGCCGCGCGGGCCACCGCGAGCAAGTCCTTCAGTTGCGGATGAAACAGCCAGCAGTCGTAGCTGAAGCCGCGTTCGCCCAAACGCCGCACCCCGCGTAGGAACGCCGGTTCGCGCAGCAATCCAAGCGGCGGCACGACCGACGTGTTCGACACGATCGCGTCGTCCCAGGCCGCCGTGTGCCGGATGCCGCGGAAATGCCCGCCGCCGGCCGCCACGTGCGCATCCAGCACCGCGTCCAGCGCGTCGTACGGAGGTCTGCGGTAGGCCACGATGCCGGCGCACGCGCGGGCCGCATCATACGCGCCGCTTGCCGACAGCACGGCCACCGCGTTCACCACCTCCGTCTCCCGCACCGGGCGGAATTCCACTGGCCGTTCGGCCGCTGCATCCAGCCGCATCGCAGGAACACGGTGGCGACGACATTGTGACCGCCGCCGAGATCGCCGAGCAGCTCCTCCAACATATACCGGCCGGAAGGACGGTCGTGCCACAGGTGATGATGTGGGTCGACGATCGGCAGCGCCGGCTCCAAGATGTCCTCGCGCACCGTGTCCAACCATTCGTTCCGCACGGGCGGATGATGATAGGCCCGCTTCCCGGCTTCGCTCATGACGCCCCCTTATCCCAACCTCCGCCGGTACAGGGCGATCAGCCGTTCCCAATGTCGTTCCGCCGCCGGCTTGTCGTAGCACCAGCGCTGCGGGAAGGCGAAGCCGTGGTGGACGCCGGGATACATCTCGAGCTCGCCTACCGCACTCGACTGCTCGAACAAGCCGCGCAACTCGTCCACCATCGGCGACGGCGCCAGCTCGTCGTGTTCGGCGCAGGCGATGTAGAGCTCGCCGCGCGCCTTCCCGAGCGTCAGATGCGGGCTCTCCTCCGCGTCGCTCACCAGCCAGGTGCCGTAGAACGAGGCGGCGGCGGCGATGCGGTCGGGAAAGCGGGCCGCCGCGGCGAGAGCGTACGGGCCGCTCATGCAGTAGCCGTGCGCGCCGACCGGGCCGGGCTTCGCCGCCGCGTCGCCTTGGAGGAAGGCGAGCATGTCGGCGACGTCGTCCATCACCGGCGGGATCGTCATCTTGGTGCGGATGGCGCGCATCCGCGTTTGTTCGGGGCTGCCCGCCTCCAGCACCGTCGCGTCGAACAGCGTGTCCCGGCCGGCGCGATAGTACAGGTTGGGCAGCAGCACGTAATAGCCCACGGTCGCGAGCCGCCGCGCCATGTCGCGCAGCTCGCCGCGGATGCCGGGCGCGTCCATCAGCAGCAGCACGGGCGGGTGCGGGCCGCCGCGCTCGGGATGGCAGATGAAGCTCTCCATCGCGCCATCGCGCGTGGCCACGTCGAGCGTCCGCTCGATCACCGGTCGGGCTCGGCGCGGTAGTCGGCATCCGTGACCTTGTCCATCCAGACCGTGCCCTCGCCCGCCTCCGTCACCTCCGATATCGCGAGATGGATCATCAGCCGGTCGGACGCGGCGCCATGCCAGTGCACCACGTCGGGCGGGATCATCACCGTGTCGCCGGGATTGATGACGATCGGCTTCTCGCCCTGCTTGCACACGCGGCCTGAGCCGTACAGCACGTACAAGGTCTGCCCAACGGGATGCTTGTGCCACGCCGTGCGGGCGCCGGGGTTGAAGGTCACGGCGGTCGCCCGCAGCCGCGACGGCGGGGTGCCGGCCACCACCTCGTCCTGCAGCACCGAGCCGGTGAACCAGGCCTCCGGCCCTGTCCTGGTCGGACGCGCCGACGCTTTCACGACTTCCATGTCTGCTCTCCTTCCCTCGGCGAAGCTACCCTACGCCCCCACCAGCCCGCGGGCGAAATCGTCCGCGTCGAACGGGCGGAGGTCGCCGGCTTGCTCTCCGACGCCGACCGCGTGGACCGGCAAGCCGAACTCCTCCGCCAGCGCCACCACGATGCCGCCGCGCGCGCTGCCGTCGAGCTTGGTGACGATCAAGCCGGTGATGTCCACCATCTCCTTGAACACGCGCACCTGCTGGACCGCGTTCTGCCCGGTGGTCGCGTCGAGCACCAGCAAGGTGGAGTGCGGCGCGGCCGGGTCCTGCTTCTTGAGCACGCGGATGATCTTGCGCAGCTCCTCCATCAGCACCGACTTGTTGTGCAGCCGCCCGGCGGTGTCGATCAGCAGCACGTCGGCCGCCTCGGCCCTCGCACGGGTCAGCGCCTCGAAGGCGAGGCCGGCGGCGTCCGTGTTGGGCGGCCCGGAGATCACCGGCGCGGCCGTGCGCTGCCCCCAAATCTGCAGCTGCTCGACGGCGGCGGCGCGAAAGGTGTCGCCCGCGACCAGCATCGGGCGCAAACCGTGCTCGTGATGCAGCTGGGCGAACTTGCCGATGGTCGTCGTCTTGCCGGTGCCGTTCACGCCGACCACCAGCACCACATGCGGCTTGAGCGCGCGGTCGATCGCGAGCGGGTGGGCGACGGGGGCCAGGATGGCCGACACCTCGGCTGCGAGCGCCACCTTGATCTCGTCCTCGGTCACTTCCGTGCCGAAGCGCGAACGGCGGAAGCTCGCGATGATGCGCGCGGCGACCTCCGTGCCGAGATCGGCGGAGATCAGCAGGTCCTCCAGCTCCTCAAGCGCCTCGTCGTCAAGGCGGCGCTTCTTGAAAACGGTGGTTAGCCCCTCCGTCAGCTTCTGGGTGCTGCGCGACAGGCCCTGCTTGAGCTTGCCGAAGAAGCCAAGCGCCATCAGACTGGCTCCACCAGCAGATGATCCTCCTGGGCGGCCACCACGCGGGCCCGGACCACCGTGCCGGGCGCGATCGGCTGGATCATCCGCACGGGTGCGAAATGTTCGCTGTGGCCCCGCTGGCCGGTCTCGGCGAGCACGCTCGACGTTCGTCCGACCTGACCGTCGAGGAACCGCTTGGCAGCGCGCCGTCCCGCCGCGCGCAACCGCGCGGCGCGCTCGCGTCGTTCGGAGTGCGGCACCGCAGGCATCCGCGCGGCCGGCGTCCCGGAGCGCTCGCTGTACGGGAACACGTGGAGGAATTGCAGCCCGGCTTCCTCGACGAAGGACAGGGTTTCCCCGAACAGCGCCTCCGTTTCAGTGGGAAATCCCGCGATCAAATCGGCGCCGAACGCGATCCCCGGCCGCAGCGCCCGCGCCCGCCGCACGACCGCCAGCGCCCCGGCCCGCAGGTGCCGGCGCTTCATCCGCTTGAGCACGAGGTCGCTGCCCGCCTGCATCGACAAGTGCAGATGCGGCATCAGCCGCTCCTCCTCGGCGATCAAGCGCCAGACATCATCGTCAATGGCCGCCGGATCGAGCGAGGAAAGCCGCAAGCGCGGCAGGTCGGGCACCAGGGCGAGCAGGCGGCGGGCGAGCTGGCCCAAGCTCGGCGACCCGGGGAGGCCCGCGCCGTAGCTCGCGATGTCGACGCCAGTCAGCACGACCTCGCGATAGCCCGCTGCGACCAGAGCCCGCACCTGCTCGACTACCCCGCCAACCGGCACGCTGCGGTTCGGCCCGCGTCCGAACGGGATGACGCAAAAGGTGCAGCGGTGGTCGCAGCCTTGCTGGACCTGCAGGAAGGCCCGCGTGCGTCCGGCGAACTCGGTCACCAGATGAGGCGCCGTCTCGCGCGCGACCATGATGTCCGACACGGCCGTCCCTCCGCCCACGGTCCAGTTCGCGGCCTCCAGCTTTTCCCGGTTGCCGAGCACCCTCACCACGCCAGGCAGCCCCGCCCAGCTTTCGGGAGCGATCTGCGCGGCGCAGCCGGTGACGACGATCCGGGCCTCCGGCCGCTCCCGATGCGCGCGCCGGATCGCCTGGCGCGCCTGCCGCTCCGCCTCGCCGGTCACCGCGCAGGTGTTGACCACGAT
>CAXUIE010000276.1:0-4416 GCA_964250825.1 uncultured Acidisphaera sp.
GGATAGGGTGATGGTTGGGCCATGTCGGCGTTCCGACCCAGACCCTGGCGCCGGTCCTTGCCGCCGCGATCAATTCGGCGGCAAGGCGAAGCGCGCCGCCGCCGCCCGGCGTTTGCACACCGACGAGCCGCCCGGCATCGGCGTCGATCCGGGCGCCAAAGGCTACCGATCCGATCAGTTCGACAAACCGCTCATCTCCCTCCGGCCCGAGGTACGATTTCGTCGGCTGGCTTTCCGTCAGGATGCGTTCAGCGGTTTTAACCGCCCGCATGACTGGAGTAACCCCCCGTTCGTCGCGATAGGTCCCGACGCCCAGGTCGATCTTCTGTTCCCGACGGTCGTCGCCGAACGTTTTGATCAACGCAAGCAACGCGTCGGCGCGTTGCGACCCGAGGGTTTCGAACATGGTCGTTGTTCCCACAATGAAACTTAAGGGTTAATGCTTCGCTCGTTGTGCAAGCATCCCAACCGCGATCAACTCTGATTTAGCCTCTAGGGAAACAACCGCGGTTAGGCGCAAGCCTAACAAAGGACAGATTTTCGGATACCAAACGGTGGGGAGCACTCCGACCATCGTGAAGGAAAACTCCTCAAAAGATATTTGTCTTTGTCGGAAAGTTCGTCAGCTTGCCCCCACCGAGCAATGCTGCATCGGGCAAGCACAGTTTTAGGCAAACTAGCGAGCTGTCGGACAAGCGCCCCGCTCGCATGTCGCCGCTCGCGGCCAAGTTGGAGAGTACTCATGAGTGGAACGACAAGCCCAGACCAAAACAGCCCTGCCGCAGGCGCCCCGGGAGGCTCGGGCTCTGGCGGTACATCCGTGGGCGGCAGCACCTCCGGCCTGACTGTTCCGACACTTCCGCCCCAGTACTCGACGGGCAATCTGGGCTTCTTCACGCGGCAAACGGAGGCGGTGCCAACCGGCGTCACCGTAGGGCCGGACGGGGCCCTGTATGTCAGCACCTTGACGGGGATTCCCTACGGTGAAGGCTACGCCAGCGTCTACCGGATTGCCGACCCGACGGCCACCACGGGGTATGATGGGACGACGCCGAGCGGTGTGCCGCAGATCTATGCCAGCGGGTTCACGGAAATCCAAAGTCTGGGTTTCAACAACAGCACAGGCGACATGTATGTGCTGGAGTACCTCAATTCCAATGCCATCTATGACCCGACCCAGGCCCCGGCAAGCCTTCCGCCCAGTCAGCTGATACAGGTGGCCTCCGACGGCACTCGCACTACGATCTCCGGGCCTGAACTCCATCTCGGCAACTATTTGCTGGTGGATCAGAAGACGGGCGATGTTTACGTCTCCATCGACAACAATGGCCCCGCAACCGCTACATCCCCCGGGACTGGCGAGGTTCTCGATTATCACCAAGACTCGACCACAGGCGCCTGGAGCAGCACGGTCGTCGCCAGCGGCCTCGATAACCCCCGTGGCATGGCGTTCGGCCCCGACGGTAATCTTTACGTGCTCGAGCAAGGCACCGGGACCCCGTCCGGCTCGCCCGAAGCCGCATCCGCCCCGACGATCCCGTTCATCCCCGGCCTGGTGAGCGAGCGTGGCGGCTACACCGGCTCGATCACGCGCGTCGACATCGCGAGCCCGGCTGGCGGACAGCAACGGATCTACACGGGCCTGCCGTCGTTCCGCGAATACAACCCGACCACGGGCCAGGACCGCGTGATTTCGATCGGCCCCAACGCGATGACCATCACCCCCGACGGCACCGTTTACATCGCCTCGGGCGGCGGCTTGGCGCCGCAAACGGCGGCCGCCATCGGGCCGATTGGCAACGACTTGCAGGGCGTTTTGAAGCTGACCGGGCTGTTCGGTCCGGACCCGTCGCAGGCCACTTACACCCCCGAGTTCAACGCCCTCAACTACGCCGCCACGAACGGGCCCGACGGCGCAACTACGCAGTTTAACACCGAAAGCAATCTCTACGACATCACGCAAGGCGCTAACGGCGAGCTTACACCGTGGATGCCGCCCGCAACGACGTGTACGGGCTTTCGAGCGATGGCTCCACCGTCAAGAGCGTCACGGTGCTGCAGAAGCAGCCACCTATCCTGACGCCGCCGCAATATTCCGCCGTTGTCGCAGCCGGCGGAAATCCCAGCGAACAATATGCGGCCGAAATCTCCAACGTCACCTACAAGAACGCCGACAGCCTGCCGAATGTGCCGGGCAACCTACCGGCCCTCGCCGCCAGCGCTTCCGGCACATCGGCCGCGGGTGCCATGGGCAGCGCCGCCAGCACGACCAGCTCCGGCGGCAGCACGACCGGAGCATCCGGTAGCAGCACGGTGGGGGCATCAGCGAACAATAGCACTGCCACCGATGCGTCCGGCGTGTCGGGAAGCGCGTCGCCCACCTCCACAGGTGACACGAGTTCGCCGCCTTCCACGACCGACACGTCGGGCGCTTCGTCGGGCGCGTCGAGCGGCACGACCGCCAGCCCTGGCGCCGGGGCCAGCACCGTTGCGCCGCACGGCGAGGACACGACCGGCTCGGGCGTGACTAGTATACCGAGCACATCCGGTTCGAGTGCGCCCTCCACTGTCGATACCTCCGGTTCCACCGCGACAACCCTGCCGACCGTTCCGACCACGAGTGGCGCTCCGGCCTCGCCGTTCCCGGGCCCGACTGATCCGACGAGTCCTCCGGTGCTTCCCGGAAACATCTACAGCTCCTCCTTCAACCCGTTCTTTGGCAACTTCGCGCCGGCTCCGTCCGACCCGCTCGTTTTGCCGGCGGGGAACAACGGCAGCTACACCGCATCGAAGCTCGTCGTGTTCGGCGACCGGCTAGCCGACAACGGCAACACGGTGGCGCTGCAGGAGTCGCTCGGCCAAGCGCCGGGCGCCACGGCGGCGCCCTATTCGTCCACGGGTGATTTCTCGGACGGCCCCAAGTGGACCACGGACCTCGCCCAGTACTTGGGGCTCACCGCGCCCTCGCAGCAGGACAATTTCGCCTACGAAAGCGCGACGGCCCGGGATCTCGGGGCGCCCAATCCATTCGACCCGGACGCGAGCCAGACACCCCTCGATACCTTCGCGGGACAAATCCAACAGTTTGAAGCGCAGGACGGGTCGTTTTCACCCAACGAATTGGTTTCGGTCACGTTCGGTGGGAACGACATTTCGCTGCCGAGCAATGAGTCTCCCGAGCAGGGCGTGACGGACAGCGTCAATGCAATCATCTCCGGCATACAGCAACTGGCCGACCTGGGCGCCAAGCATTTCCTGATCTCGAACCTGCCCGACATCACTCTGGCACCGCTGTTTAACGAGCCGGCGTTCCAGCAGGCCACCGGCGCCACGCCGGCCGAGTTCCAAGGCTTGGTCAGCGACTTCAACACCCAGCTCGGGGCCGGACTAAGCTCGTTTCAGAGTCAGACCGGCCTCGACGTGAAAACCCTAGACCTGAACGCCCTCTTCAAAGGCATTGCGAACGACCCCTCCGCCTACGGCTTTACCAACATCGCTCAGCCCGTGCTGGCGAGCACGCCCGGCATCGGCACGACGCCGACCTACAACCCGGCCATTGTCGGGCAAGATCCGCAGGTCGAGCACGGCTCGCTGTTTGTCGATCCGTATTTCGATCCAACGGCGCTTGGACAGGCGCTTATCGCCCAGACCGCGCGGAGCGCCCTCACATGAGCGTGGCGGAAGTCGTTGCGGAAGCCGGCAAGGAAACCTTGCCGGGTGATGGTGGCGTTCACCGAGCGCCCGCATCGCCGCCGCGGACCGTGGCGGAGGGCCTCGCCGAGTCATTCCGGGCAATGGGTGCGGTGCATGCTTTCGGGGTGTCCGGCGGGGCCCAGGCGTTGATGTGGGCGGCCCTGTCGAAGCACCTAGAGCTCCTGCATTTCAGGCACGAGAGTGGGGCGGCATTCGCGGCGACGGAAGCGCATTTCGTAAGCGGGCGACCGGTGGTGGTGTTCACCACGACCGGACCGGGCATCACCAATGCCTTGACCGGACTGATCGCCGCGCGCACCGAAGGGGCGAAGGTGATCCTGCTGTCCGCGTACGCCTCCGCTCCGCAGCGGGGGCGCGGCGGCATTCAGGAGACCAGCGGCTACACGATGCCGACCAGCGCGCTGTTCGAGGCCGGCCACATCTTCGATGACGCGACCATTTTGGAAACACCCAACCAGTTGCCGCAAGTTCTTCGGCGGCTAGCTGCGGGGTTGCGTCGCCCGGGCGGCTACGTCGTCCATCTGAGCGTTCCCAATGCGGTGCAGGGGTCCTATCTGCCGCATCCGTTGCCGCAAATCGCCGCTGCGAATCTGTCGGGCGACGCAGCCTTGGGCGCCGGGGTCAATTACGTCGCGGTGGCGCGCGCGGTGGATTTGCTGTCGTCGGGATCCTTCGCGATCTGGGCGGGGTTCGGCGCGCGCA
>CAXUIE010000276.1:4426-4812 GCA_964250825.1 uncultured Acidisphaera sp.
GGTCACGGCGCTGATCGCGGCGCACTGGAGTCAGGCCGGCCCGGCGGCCCGCGCTAGCGCGGCGCGGACCGGGGCTCCGGTGATCTGCTCGCCGCGCGGCAAGGGTATTTTTCCCGAAGATCATCCGCAGTTCGTGGGCGTGACCGGAATGGGCGGGCACATGGCGTCCGTTACGGCGTTTCTGCGCGAGCATCCGCAAGATCGTGTGCTGGTGCTCGGCACACGGCTGGGAGAGCCGACCTCTTTTTGGAACCCGCAACTCGTTCCGAAGCACGGGTTCGTGCACGTTGATGTCGATCCGCTGGTGCCCGGCGTGGCCTATCCGCAAGCCGAGACGTTCGCGGTGCAGGCCGATGTCGGCGGCTTCCTGACGGCGTTGCTGGAAC
>CAXUIE010000277.1:0-4798 GCA_964250825.1 uncultured Acidisphaera sp.
GTCTCCGCCCGCGCGCCCCGAAGCGAGGCCGCCATCGCCGCGGCCGATCGCCTCGGCCGGCAGCGCGCCGTCCGCAGCGCCCCGTATTCAGGTCGTGGCCCGCCCCTACGCGCACCCCTATGGGAGGGTCGTCGCGTGCTGCTGGCCAATTGGCGAGCCCGGGACCAAGACGTTCCGCTTCTGCGACGCGGGGTCTGTGCCGGGAAAGCCGTATTGCGCCGACCACGCGCAGGTCGCGTATGTCAAAGTGCGAGACCGAAGGGAAGACGCGGCCTAAGCGCGGTCACCTGCAAGGGACCGCGAGCGGACAGATTGCGGCGGCCCGCCCGTTTGACGTATCGTTTCGGCCGCTGAGCGTTCCGGTTCGCGGGATGCCCAGTAAAGGGGGGATCGGACCAGCTTTCGGGCAACCCGATCGACGTGCTGCAATCAGGCGCCGTGCTTCCGCCGGCTCGGGGAGAACTGTCGCCACAGGCAAAAAAGGCGCTTGGCCGATGCCAACGGGCACCGTGAAATGGTTCAACCCGACCAAGGGCTACGGGTTCATCGCTCCCGACGCGGGAGGGAAGGACATCTTTGTCCATATCAGTGCCGTCCAGAAAGCCGGCCTGCGTAGCTTGAACGAAGGCCAGAAGATCGGCTTCGAAATCGAGCAACAGCAGAACGGTCGTAGCGCTGCCGTGGACTTGTCGCACACCGACTAAGCCAAAGCATCCGTTCCCGCCCACGCGCGTCCGCTTCCGGTCCCGGGGCGCTTGCGTCCGTTCGCCTTGCAAGCTACGCCACGCCCTCCCCGGCCGGTTTCCGGAAGGTCCCCACGCACTATGCCACACGTTCTGCAAACCCGCACTCGGTCAGGCCCTGCCGCGCAGCCCCGATCCAGCCTGGACACCGACGCTGTGCGCGCGGCGTATCGGCGGTGGGCGGGCGTGTACGACGCCGTGTTCGGCGGTGTTTCCGCCGTGGGCCGTCGCCGTGCGGTGGCGGCCGTAAACCGGCTGCCCGGCGCGCGCGTGTTGGAGGTGGGCGTCGGGACCGGGCTCGCGCTGCCGCGCTACACGGGAGGCAAGCGAATCACCGGCATCGACCTTTCCGCCGAGATGCTGGCCTTGGCGCGGGCCCGCGTGGCTCGTGGCGGTCTTTCCGCGGTTGACGCGCTGCTCGAAATGGACGCGGAAGCGATGGCGTTCCCGGATGGTGGATTCGATATCGCGGTGGCGATGTTCGTCGCGTCCGTCGTGCCCCGTCCGCGCCAGTTGCTGGCCGAGATGCGCAGGGTGGTGCGTCCCGGGGGGCACCTCTTGTTTGTCAATCACTTTGCGGCGGATGCCGGACCGCGTTGGTGGATCGAGCGGGCCATGGCGCCGGCTTCCCGCGCGCTCGGTTGGCATCCGGACTTCGCCGTCGAAGCCTTGTTCGTGCCGGAGGACCGCGCCCGGGCGGCGCTGTCGGCCGTGCCGCCTTTGGGGCTGTTCACGCTCGCGCATATTCCGAATTGACTGCCGGCGTTGACTGGCCGCGCCCGGGCAACCCGTCCCGTGTTAGCCTTTGATTGCGGACCTGCGCTTGATCTGGGGGCGAGGCTCCGGTAGTCGCACGGTCGAGCCGTTGAACGCGAGGTGCGGGTCGCGGCGGAGCGAGGTGTTTATCGATGCAGGGATTGTGGCGGCGCTTAGCCGGGGTTGCTGTCGCACTGGCGGCGTCGCTCGCGCCCAGCGTCCCGAGCCTGGCGGATGGATTTCCCCGTCCGTGGGAGATCGGCATGCAGCCGGCCGCCGGGCCGGTCAAGGCGCACATCATCGAGCTGCACAACCTCGTGCTTGTCATCATCACGATCATCACGCTGTTCGTGGGCGCGCTGCTGCTGTGGGTTATGTTCCGCTACAACGCCCGCCGAAACCCGAACCCGAGCCGCACCAGCCACAACACGATTATCGAGGTGGCCTGGACGGTGCTCCCGGTGCTGATCCTGGTCGTCATCGCGATCCCGTCCTTTCGCCTCGTCTACTACCAGGATCGGACGCAGGACGCCGATCTCACGGTCAAGGTGACCGGGCATCAGTGGTATTGGGAGTACACCTACCCCGATAAGAACAATCTCGACTTCTCGAGCTACATCGTGCCGGACGATCAGCTGAAGCCGGGCCAGAAGCGTTTGCTCGACGTCGACAACCAGCTCGTGGTGCCGGCTGGCAAGAACATTCGCGTTCTCACCACGAGCGCCGATGTAATTCATAGCTTCTTCGTCCCCTCGCTGGGCGTTCAGCGCTATGCTATTCCGGGGCGCACGATCGAAACCTGGTTCAAGGCCGACAGGCCCGGCACGTATTACGGCGAGTGCAACCAGATCTGCGGCCAGAATCACAGCCGGATGCCGATCGTGGTCCACGCGATCCCGGCCAACGAGTTCGACGCCTGGGTGAACCAAGCCAAGACCAAGTTCTCGGACGCCGCACCTGCGCAGGCGGCGCAGCCCGTGTCCGTTGCGTCCGTTCAGCGCTGACCTACATGGTTGGTGTCAGGGAGCCAGGATAGATGTCGGTCACCACGCACGACCACGCCCACGACCATCACGATCACAAGCTCAGCTTCGCGCAGCGCTGGCTGTTCAGCACCAATCACAAGGACATCGGCACCCTTTACCTGATCTTCGCCGTTTGCGGCGGCCTGATCGGCGCGATCCTGTCCGTCATCATGCGGGCGCAGCTATTGTATCCCGGCAATACCATCGTCACGAGCGGCCAGGAGTGGAACACGATCGTCACGGTCCACGGCTTGCTGATGATCTTCTTCGCGGTGATGCCGGCGATGATCGGCGGCTTCGGCAACTGGTTCGTGCCGATGATGATTGGCGCGCCCGACATGGCGTTCCCGCGGCTCAACAACATCAGCTTCTGGCTGCTGGTTCCGGCGATGATCCTGAGCGTGACGGGGCTGCTGATGGGTGAAAGCGGCTCGGGCTGGACGCTGTATCCGCCGCTGTCCAACGCGACCTATGAGCCCGGAATGGGCATGGATTGCACGTTGTTCGCGCTACATCTCGCCGGCGCCAGCTCGCTGCTCGGCGCGATCAACTTCATCACCACCATATTCAACATGCGCGCGCCGGGCATGACCCTGCATAAGATGCCGTTGTTCGTGTGGTCGATCCTGGTGACGGCGTTCCTGCTGTTGCTGGCGATTCCAGTGCTGGCCGCGGCGATCACCATGCTGATCTGCGACCGCAACTTCGGCACCGCGTTCTTCGACCCGGCCGGCGGCGGCGACCCGGTGCTGTTCCAGCACCTGTTCTGGTTCTTCGGCCACCCCGAGGTGTACATCATGATCCTGCCCGGCTTCGGCATGATCAGCCACGTGGTGTCCACGTTCAGCCGCAAGCCGGTGTTCGGCTATCTCGGCATGGCCTACGCGATGATCGCGATCGGCGTCGTCGGCTTCGTGGTGTGGGCGCACCACATGTTCATTTCCGGAATCGATGTCGACACCCGGGCGTACTTTATGGCCGCCACCATGATCATCGCGGTGCCGACCGGCATCAAGATCTTTTCCTGGATCGCGACCATGTGGGGCGGCTCGGTCGAGCTCAAGACCCCGATGCTGTGGGCGATCGGTTTCATCTTCGTGTTCACCGTGGGCGGCGTCACCGGCGTCGTGCTGGCCAACGCCGGCATCGACCAGATCGTGCACAACACGTACTACGTGGTCGCCCACTTCCACTATGTGCTGTCGCTCGGGGCGGTGTTCTCGATCTTCGCCGGCTTCTATTACTGGATCGGCAAGATGAGCGGCCACCCGTATCCCGAGTTTTGGGGCAAGGTGCATTTCTGGCTCACCTTCATCGGCGTGAACCTGACCTTCTTCCCGATGCACTTCCTCGGCCTGTCCGGGATGCCACGCCGCTATCCCGATTATCCGGAAGCGTTCGCGGGCTGGAACTTCGTCGCCTCCATTGGCGCGTTCATCTCCTTCGTCGCGTTCCTTGTGTTCCTTTATGTCGTGTTCCGCACCTTGACCTCTAAGGAGACCGAGCCGGCGAATTACTGGGGCGAGGGTGCCACGACGCTCGAGTGGACGGTGAGCTCCCCGCCGCCGTTCCACACCTTCGAGGAACTCCCACGCATCCGATGAACGATCGCCTTCCCGAAACTCCTGTGAACTGGAGGGAAGGTGTCCCTAACGCCCTCCCATTGTGGGAGGGGACAGGGGGAGGGATCGTCGCGGCCGATTACACCGAAGTCCGCGATTGGCTGAGCTTGCTCAAGCCACGCGTTCTGACCCTGGTGGTGTTCACCGGGCTGGTGGGCTTGCTGGTGGCGCCCGGGCATCTCCACCCTGTGCTTGCGGCCGTGGCGGTGCTTTGCATCACGGTTGGCGCGGGCGCCTGTGGTGCCATCAATATGTGGTACGACCGGGACATCGATGCCGTGATGCGGCGCACCCGCAATCGGCCGATCCCGGCCGGACGTATTGCGCCTGGCGCGGCGCTCGGCTTCGGCGTCGTGCTGGCTGTCGGCTCCGTGCTCCTGATGTGGCTCGCGACCAACACCGCCGCCGCCTCCGTGTTGGCATTCTCGATCTTGTTCTACGTCTTCATCTATACCGTCTGGCTGAAGCGGCGGACGCCGCAGAACATCGTGATCGGCGGTGCTGCGGGCGCGTTCCCGCCGGTGATCGGCTGGGCGGCGGTGACGGGCAGCGTCGATGTGGTCCCGTTGATATTGTTCGCGATCGTTTTCTTCTGGACGCCGCCGCATAGATCAGGCCGGCGAAGCCGAGCAGCCAGGGGGCCAAAGACAAC
>CAXUIE010000278.1:0-4791 GCA_964250825.1 uncultured Acidisphaera sp.
AGATAGGAGGCGACCTCGATCAGGTTGCCGTCCGGGTCGCGGCAATACACGGACTGCATCGGGCCGAGCGCGCCCGCGGTCTCGACCGGGCCGCGCTCGACCGCGACGCCGCACGCGCCGAGGTGGGCGATCACCTCCTCCGGCCCGACCGCCGTGACAAAGCAAAGATCGTCGCTGCCGGGCGCAATCGCGCGGCCGGTGAACCATTCGTCCTGGCCGGTCTCGGCCGGGCGGACGTTGATCTTCTGCCCGCCGAACTTGAGCGCGGTGCGCCGCTTGGGGCCGAAATCCTCCCGCTCCATGCCGAGCACGCGCTGATACCAGGTCGCCGTGATCTCCACGTCCTGGACGTTCATCACGAGGTGATCGAGGCGGTCAATGGTGAAGCGCATCTCACTCCAGTTCCCGCGCGGCTGGACCGACGTCCAGCGAAGCAAACGAGATACAACGGGTTGTCCTACTCCAACCCATCGTAGAAGTCGTTGCCTTTGTCGTCGATCACGATGAAGGCGGGAAAGTTCTCCACCTCGATGCGCCAGACCGCTTCCATGCCGAGCTCAGGGTATTCGAGCATTTCGACCCGGCGAATGCAGTCCTGCGCCAGCCGGGCCGCCGGACCGCCGACGCTGCCGAGATAGAAGCCGCCATGGGCGCGGCAGGCGGCGCGCACCGCCTTGGATCGATTGCCCTTTGCCAGCATCACGAGCGAGCCGCCGGCGGCCTGGAACGCCGGCACATAGCTGTCCATTCGCCCGGCCGTGGTCGGGCCGAAGCTACCCGTGGCGTAGCCGGCGGGGGTTTTCGCCGGCCCCGCGTAGTAGATCGGATGATCCTTCATGTAGGCGGGCAGGCTTTCGCCACGATCAAGCCGCTCCTGGAGCTTGGCATGAGCGATGTCCCGGGCCACCACCATCGTCCCGGAAAGGGCCAAGCGGGTCTTCACCGGATAAGCCGAGAGCTGGCGGCGGATGTCGGCCATCGGGCGGTCAAGGTCGACCGCGACCGCCTCGGCGCCAAGATGCGCGTCCGTCGCCTCGGGCAGGAAGCGGGCCGGGTCGGTTTCCAGCGCCTCGAGGAACACGCCCTCGGGGGTGATCTTGGCCTTGACCTGGCGGTCGGCGCTGCACGAGACGCCGATGCCGACGGGCAGGCTCGCGCCATGCCGTGGAAGGCGGATCACGCGGACGTCGTGGCAGAAATACTTGCCGCCGAACTGCGCGCCGATGCCGAGCGTGCGGGTCAACTCCAACACTTGTTGTTCCATCTCGAGGTCACGGAAGGCGTGCCCCGCCTTGCTGCCGCTGGCGGGCAGGGTGTCGAGCCAACGCGTGGAAGCGAGCTTGACCGCTTTCAGGTTGATCTCGGCCGAGGTGCCGCCGATCGCGATCGCGAGGTGGTAGGGCGGGCAGGCCGAGGTGCCGAGCGTCTTGATCTTGGTTTCGAGAAAGCGGAGCAGCCGCTCGGGCGACAGGATCGCGCGGGTTTCCTGAAACAGGAACGTCTTGTTGGCCGAGCCGCCGCCCTTGGCGACGAACAGGAGGTGGAACTCGTCCGCGTGGTGCTCGCCGGGGGCGGCCGCGATGTCGAACTGGACGGGGAGGTTGTTGCCGGTGTTGACCTCCTCGAACATCGACAGCGGCGCCATCTGCGAATAGCGGAGGTTGGTCTCGGTGTAGGTGCGATGGACGCCCCAGGCGAGCGCCTCCTCCTCGTCGCCGTCAACCCACACGCGCTGGCCCTTCTTGCCGAACACAATCGCGGTGCCGGTGTCCTGGCACATCGGCAGCACGCCGCCGGCCGCGATGTTGGCGTTCTTCAGGAGGTCGAGGGCCACGAAGCGATCGTTCGGCGAGGCTGCCCGGTCATCGAGGATGGCGCGGAGCTGGGCGAGATGGCTTGGGCGGAGCAGGTGCGAGACGTCCCGGAACGCCTGGAACGCGAGTTCAGACAGCACTTCGGGGCGGATCCGCAGGATCGTCTCGCCATCGCAGTGGACGCCGCGAATCCCCTCGATCGCAAGCTTCCTCCACGCGGTCTGGTCGGGGCCGAGCGGGAACATCGGGGCGTAGGCGAAGCCGGACGGGTGTGGCAACGGGGCATTCATCGATGTTGGGTCTCTCGTCCGGCGGTCTAGCTTTGCGGCGGGGTACGGCGGCGGAACGCGTCCAGGCTGACGATCTGCGGCTCCGCGGGCGGGACCGCAGCGTCATCCGCCGGTTCGTCGGGGACCGCGTCGGCGGAGGCGGGCGCATCCGGGACGCGGAACTGCAGCCCGAACCGGACGGCGGGATCGGCAAACCCGGTGACGGCGGTGAGCGGAACCACAAGCGTCGATTCCACCCCGCCGAACGACAAGCCGACGCTGAACGCGCGCGCCGCCGCGTCGAGCCTAAGGTTCCAGAACTGGTGCTGGAGGATGATGGTCATCGCTTCCGGGTACTGCGCCCGGAGATGGGCCGGGATGACGACCCCGGGCTGATCGGTGCGGAAGGTGATGTAGAAATGGTGCTCGCCCGGCAGCCCGTGGGCGGCCACGTAGGCGATGGCGCTCGCCACCACCTCGCGCAGCGCGTTCTCCGTCCAGTCACCATAGGGGAGCAGGCTTTCGGCCTGCTGCGGCTCGTCCTCGGCCATGCGTCAGCTTTCAGCAATCAGGCTTGCGCCGTCAGATAGCGCGCGAACTTCCAGGCGGCAAATCATCTGAAGACTGACCGCCAGGGCTGGGAGCTGAGTGGGGGGCTTCTGTTGCCCGGTGCCCCCCGAACCGCGCGTGTTACTGCTGATTAGGCAGCGACCGCGAATGCCTCATGGTTGTCATTGGCATTTCTCATACGGCCCGATAACGGCGGAACCATGCCGGGCAAAAGATGGGTCTTTACCACGCGTGTCGAGCCTGTTTCGCCCCCATTTGGCCGTGAAGCGGTCAAATCCCCGGAGGGAGAAAAGCGCTTGCGGCGAGTTTGGTGGAGGCGCCGGGCACTGCCCCCGGGTCCACAACGTTTATTCCACGCACCGTTTATCACCATAGCCGGCAAGCCGGCGAAGAGAATATAGGCGTTCGCCCCGCCAAAAGGAAGATGGAGTCGCGTCCCGATGAGCCTCACCGACGCCCAGGCGGCCGACATCGCGGCGCAGCGCGACCAGCGCCATGAGACGCGCCGCCCGACCGTGCCGGCCTTGGAAGCGATGCTGTACCGGCCGGTCCCGGTGCTCGATCACGGCTTCGTCCGGGTGATCGACTACATGGGGGACGACGCGGCGATCGTGCAGGCGGCACGGGTGTCCTACGGGCGCGGCACCAAGCGGGTTTCGGAAGATGCCGGACTGATCCGCTACCTGATGCGCCACCGGCACTCGACCCCGTTCGAGATGTGCGAGATCAAGCTCCATGTAAAGCTGCCGATCTTCGTCGCGCGCCAATGGATCCGGCACCGAATGGCGAACGTGAACGAGTATTCAGCCCGCTATTCCGTGCTCGACCGCGAGTTCTACCTTCCGGCCCCGGAGCAGTTGGCGGCGCAGTCGGCCAACAACCGCCAGGGCCGGGGCGCGGTGCTAGCGGGGGCCGAGGCCGCCCACGTGCTCGACCTGCTACGCGCGGACGCGGCGCGGAACTACGAGCACTACCTTCTCATGCTGAACGAGGATGAGGCGGGCGCGGCGCGCGACCCCGGGCGGCAGGGCCTCGCGCGCGAGCTGGCGCGCATGAACCTGACCCTCAACACCTATACCCAGTGGTACTGGAAAAGCGACCTGCACAACCTGCTCGGATTCCTCGCGCTCCGCGCCGACACGCATGCGCAGTATGAGATCCGCGCGTATTCGGAGGCGATCATGCCGGTGGTTGAAGCCTGGGTTCCGGCGGCGTATCGCGCTTTCCTCGATTATCGGCTTGGCGCTGTGACCCTTTCGGCGGGGATGCTGTCCGCGGTGCGGCGCATGCTTGCCGGGGAGGAAGTCGCGGAGAAAGCAAGCGGAATGTCCAAGCGGGAGTGGTCGGAACTAATGAGCATCCTGAAAAGGGCTTGATATATCCGTCACTCGCGTATAGATAATTGAGCATATGGCTGCAATGGTGCAGCGGAGGAGGTTTGTAATGTCCCGTCGGAGCACCATGGATGAGTTGGTACGTTGTGCAATTAGACTTCGACGGGGACACCGTCCTCGCTGAATTATCGGATGGCTTCGTTACAATTGAGGTTGCGGCTGACGTTCAGGAACTCACCGCCGACTGTGCGGTCCTGGTCCGCGTTCACGTCCTCGGCCCTGGGCCGAACCTTGTCGGACCCCGAATTAGGTCCTTGGCTGTTTGGGTAAAGGAGTTTCTCAATGTCCGCCGGCTCAGAGTTGAGGGCGCGACTAGAAGGTCGGGTGCCAATCCGGGTCGCGACCCCCCCCCGCTTATCTTCTGAGGATCAGCTCGTACTGCTGCTTCGGCGTACCGGAGTGCTGGACAAGGCCGTTTCTGCGATTCGTCGATTGGCGGCGGCGCAGGCGGGGCTTCGTGCCGCGCACCTCGCGGTCACTCGGTTGGCCGAAAGGGATTGGGCTCTTTGCACGGTGAGCCGGAAGGAGGACATCAACGCGCTCGCCTCCGACCTCGCGGCCATGAACATCCAGGTCCGCCGCCGCCTTCCTCCAGGCGAGGCTGTGCCTGATCTCGCCGAGGCGCGGGCGCAGCACGGGCTGTCGCAGCGCGAGTTCGCCGACCTGCTCGGGGTGGACGTGCGCACTTTGCAGAACTGGGAGCAGGGACGGAACCGGCCCGATCCGGCCGCGCTCAGCCTGATC
>CAXUIE010000279.1:0-4781 GCA_964250825.1 uncultured Acidisphaera sp.
GCCGAACAGCTTGTTCTCCGTGGTGGGCGAGTAGCCCAGCTCCGGCGTCTGGGTGGTTCCGGCGTGGACGAAGCCGGCCCGGCGGAAGCGCGCCATCAGCTCGCTGTCGCCGGGGGCGATTAATCCTTCGGCCAGCCGGGAGCCCGCGTCGCAACGCACGCCCTTGGCGTGCGGGATCAGCTCCTTGGTGAGCAGCGGCACCCCGGTGAAGGGGCCGGTCGGCAGTCCCGCGTCGATGGAAGCCGCCGCCTCGCTCGGCAAGGTGCGACACACGGCATTGAGCGCGGGATTGAGCTGCTCCACCGCGCTAAGCGCTGCGTCCAGCAGTTCGCGCGGCGTGACGTCGCGGCGCGCGACTAGTTCGGCGAGGGCAACGCCATCACGGGAAGCGTATTCGTGCGGGCTGATCATGGTCGACGCCTCTCCCTCCGGGTGACGGCCCGCGTTAGAAGCTCGGGCGGGCTCCCTGCATCGCTTCGTTGTCGAACACGGGGTCCGGCGCCTGACCTTCCACCAACGCGAAGATGCCGTCCAGCCGGCGGCGCTCCGTGGCCGATTGCGGGATGGCGAAGGCGCACGCCACGTAGATCAGCAGGTTCACCGCCAAGGCGACCACGCCCGAGGTCAGCCCGTAGGCCCAGGGCAGCGAGCCGGGGTATCGCAGCTCCAGCAGAACGGCGACGATGAACCCGCCGGCCATGCCGGCGATCGCCCCCGCCTTGTTGCCGCGCTTCCAGGCGATCCCGAGGAATTGCGGCACGGCAAGCTGGATGATGCCCTGGTAGGAGAGCACGGCCAAGGTGAACAGCTTCGGCAGGTGCAGGCAGGAAAGCCAAGCCGCAAGGAGGGTAATCACCACCATGCCGATCTTCGCGACCAACACCAATCTCCCATGCGAAAGCGACCAGTAGTTGCCGACGATATCATTGGCGATCTGCGCGCCCGTCGCCTGGATGGCGCCGTCGATGTTGCCCATGGAGGCGGCGAGCACGATGACCCCCGCCAGCCCTAGCAGAACAGTCCCGCCGGCCTGCTGGCTCAACACGAACCAAACGTCATTGGGGCTTTTCGCCACGTCCGGCAAGGCCGAGGCGAGCATCGCCAGGATCACCAGCGCGGCGTAGAACAAGGAGGCAAGCGGCACGCCGATCGCCGCGGACGACTTCAGGCTGCGCACGCCGTCGGCCGTGTAGAGTCGCACGAAGATGGCGGGCCAGCACCAGCCGCCGAGCATCCCGGTAAACATCAGCGCGAACAGATAGAGAGGACCTTGCTTGGAGCCGATCCCGGGGATGTCGAACATCCCCGGCGCGATCGAACCGAACGTCACGCCCCGCGCGGCCACCAGCCAGACGATCAGGCCGACGATCAGGACGGTGCCGCCCATATATGCCACGACCCCCTGCACCATGTCGGAGATCACCACGCCACGCATACCCATGCGGATGGTCCAGAACTGCCGCACCACCATGACCGCGACGCCGATGATCACCGCCACGGTGAAGCTGATCGAACCCAACGACATGAAGCGAAACAGCGCGCCGAGCGCTTGCATTCCGAGCACGAGCCACGGGAACCCCGACAAAACGCCGATCACCGCCGCGATGGTGCGGATATGCCGGGAGCCATAGCGCAGCGCGAAGAGATCGGGCTGCGTGCGCAGATCAAACCTGTTGCCCCAAACCCACACGCGGCGCGCCATGAGGTACATCAGCACCACGGTGAGCGCGCTGTAGGTCAGCGGGTAGAACGCCAGCACGCCGGTTCCCGCCGCCAACCCCGCGAAGGCGACGAAAGTCACGCCCGGGTACCAGGTGTTGAGGAACGACATCGCCTGATAGAAGCCGCCGAACGAGCGTCCGCCGACCGCGTAATCCGTGAACGTCCGGTCGGCGATGTGCGCCCGCTGCAGCACGTAGATGACCAAGCCGAAGAACAGGACGTTCAAACCGAGCGTCACGATCATGGCGCTGTGCTCCAGCGATTGTCGGTTGGTTCCGAGGTGATCAGCTCAGCCGCCTTCTCGCCGCTCCCACCAGAACGCCACGACGATGCTCGCCGAAATGAACACCGCGATCAGCAGGAAGTAGGCCACTGACAGTGGCAAGCCGAGGACAGGCGGCGACGGGCCGTTCGCCGCCCAATAGAGCGGCGGAAGCAAGCCGAGCACGATGTCGGCGAGGAACCAACCCGCCACGATCCGCCTCGCACCCGACATGGTTGCCACCCGCGCCTCTGAATACAGGATCATCGCACCCGCAAGCGAAGATGCAAGCCCGAAATGGATGCAAAACGGGGCGAAGATCAACTTCGACTTGCGTGAATACGCCCGATAAGGCGGCAATTAGCCTTGCGGGCAGGCAGCCGCGGTCACGCGCTCAACGCGCCTGCGCGCTGGCTTCCGAACGGGTGGCGCCGACGCGGCTTGCCAGGGCGGCGGCCATGAAACCGTCCAGGTCGCCGTCGAGCACCGCGTCGGGGTTGCCCTTCTCGAGGCCGGTGCGAAGGTCCTTCACCAACTGGTAGGGCGCCAGCACGTAGCTGCGGATCTGGTGGCCCCAGCCGATGTCGGTCTTAGCGCTCTCGACGGCGGCGGACGCCGCCTCGCGCCGTTGCAGTTCCTGCTCGTAAAGCCGCGCCTTTAGCATCCCCATCGCGGTGGCGCGGTTGCGGTGCTGGCTCCGATCGGTTTGGCAGGCGACGACGATGCCCGACGGGATGTGCGTGATGCGGATGGCGCTCTCGGTCTTGTTGACGTGCTGGCCGCCCGCGCCCGACGCGCGGAAAGTGTCCACCTTGAGGTCGGCGTCGTTGATCTCGACCTCGAACGTGTCATCCACCACCGGATAGACCCAAACGGACGCGAAGCTCGTCTGCCGCCGGGCGTTGGCGTCGAACGGGCTGATGCGGACGAGCCGATGCACGCCGGCCTCCGTCTTGAGCCAGCCGTAGGCGTTCGGCCCGCTGACCTGCAGGGTGACGGATTTCAGCCCGGCCTGCTCGCCCTCGCTTTGCTCCATGATCTGCGCCTTGTAGCCGTGCTGCTCGGCCCACCGCAGATACATGCGGAGCAGCATCTCAGCCCAGTCCTGCGCCTCGGTGCCGCCGGCGCCGGCATTGATCTCGACATAGGAGTCGTTGGGGTCGGCCTCGCCGGACAGCAGGCTTTCGATCTCGCGGCGCTTGGCTTCCTCGGCCAGCGCGCGAAGCGAGGCCACCCCGTCGGCCGTCATCGCCGCGTCCCCGTCAGCTTCGGCGAGCCCGATGAGTTCGACGGTATCGGCAACGTCCTGCTCCAGGCGCTGCACCCCCTCGATCTGGCCGGCGAGCTGGTTGCGCTCGCGCATCAGCTTCTGTGCCTCGTCGGCCTTGTCCCAGAGTGCCGGATCTTCGGCGCGGGCGTTCAGCTCGGCTAGGCGCGCCTGGGCGGCGTCCCAGTCAAAGATGCCTCCTCAGCAGCGCGACGGACTGCTTGATCTGTTCGTGGAGAGCGTCTGATTCGGTCGACATGGCGCAACTATGAGGGGTGTCAGCGGGGCCGGGTCAATACAGGCCACCCATCCCGCTGTCGACCCCGCCGGCCGGCGCGCCCCGGGACGCCGATCCATCGCCGTTGTCGGCCGACGCCGTCCAGCCCCCGACCGGGCTGGACGCGCCCGGCACCTGGTCCGGCTTGAACGCGTCGATGACAGCGCCCCAGCCGGTGTCCCACTTCGCCAAGGTCACGCCGTCCGGCTGCGGGAAGCTCAGCACCGGATGGTCCCTGAGCGCCGTCATCATGTAGTTGCGCCAGATCGGCGCGGCCACGGCGCCGCCGGTTTCCTTGTCGCCGAGGCTCGAAGGGTTGTCGAAGCCGATCCAGACGGCAGTGACGAGGTCGGGGGTGAAGCCGATGAACCAGGCGTCGTTGAAGTCCTGGCTGGTCCCCGTCTTGCCGGCGATCGGCCGGTTCATGCCCTTGCCGGCCTCCACACCGGTGCCGCGCTGCACGACGCCCTGCATCATCGTCACCATCTGGAAGGCGCTCGCGGCGTCGGCGATCTGCTTGCGATTGTCCTCCAGGGCCGGCGGGTTGGCGCCGTCGTCGCAGCTGTCGCAATCCCGGCCGGGCGGCCGCCAGACGACGTGGCCATCGCGGTCCTGCACGCTGTCGATCAGGCTCGGCACCACTTCGCGCCCGCCCGACGCGAGCGAAGCGTAGGCGCCGGCCATGCGAAGCACCGTCGAGTCGACGGCGCCGAGCGCGGCGGGCAGCACGCGCGGCATGTTGTCGACCACGTGGAACGCGATGGCGGTCTGCGCCACGGCCTCCATGCCGACCTTCTGCGCGACGCGCACCGTGACGAGGTTCAGCGATTTCTCGAGCGCCACGCGCATCGGCGTGGGGCCGTTGAACGTCAGCTCGTAGTTGTTGGGCCGCCACTGCCCGGCCGAGCCGGCGTCGATGACGATGGGCGCGTCCATGAATCGCTGGCTCGGCGAGATGTCCTGCTCCAGCGCGGTGAGATACACCATCGGCTTGAAGGAGCTGCCCGGCTGGCGCATCGCCTGGGTGGCGCGATTGAACTGGCTATTCTCGAAACTCCAGCCGCCCACCATCGACATCACGCGCCCGGTCGCCGGATCGAGGGAAACCATGGCGCCCTGCACCTGCGGGATTTGCCGGAGTTGCACGCGCTCGAGGCGCTGCGGGACGGCGCGGCCGCCCGGAGCCGGCGCGGCCGCGGAGGCGGCGGGCTCCACCATCACCACGTCGCCGGTTTGCACCACGTCGATGATCC
>CAXUIE010000280.1:0-1351 GCA_964250825.1 uncultured Acidisphaera sp.
CCACTGCCTCGACCCTGCTGTTCGTCGCCGGCCTTGCGGACCCGAAATACGTCTTCGAGATCGAAGCCGAGGCGGTGGACTAAGCCGCCCCGCTCGTGAGCGGGCACCTATCGCGGGGCTTGTTCGGCCGCCGCCGTTCTGCGATCAACGCCCAACCGGAAGGAATCGGCGATGGCGGAGAAGTGGGTGCGGGTCGCGGCGGCGGCCGAGGTGGCGGAAGGCCAGGTGATCGGGGTGCGGGTCGGCGAGCGCGAGATCGCGGTCTACCACCTCGAAGGCGGCGAGTTCCGCGCGACCGACAACGTGTGCACGCACGAATACGCCCAGCTGTCGGAAGGCTGGCTGGAAGGCAATATCATCGAGTGCCCGCTCCATGCCGGCCAGTTCGACGTGCTCACCGGCAAGGGGCTGTGCGCGCCGATCGACAAGGACCTCGACGTGTTCGAGTGCCGCGTGAACGGGCCGGACGTCGAGATCAAACTGCCCGGCTGACCGGCGGGAGAGCAGCTTGGCCGAGGACGCCCCCATCGACTGCGATGTCCACCCGCGCGTCCCCGGCATCCCGGCGCTGCTGCCGTACATGGACGAGATGTGGCGCGACCTCGTGGTGCGGCGCGGCGTCGAGGAGCTGCGGTCGCTGAGCTATCCGACACGCGGCGCGCTGACCACGCGGGCCGATTGGCGCGGGCCGGACGAGCAGGGGGCCAGCGACGCGGTGCGGCTCGGGCGCGAGGTCTTGGATCCGTTCGGCACCGGCACCGCCATCCTCAACTGCCTTTACGGCGTCCAGCTGCCGTTCAGCGAGGACCTCGGCGCGGCCTTCGCGCGCGCCGTCAACGATTGGATCGGCCGCGAATGGCTCGACCGCGACGCGCGCCTGCGCGCCTCCATCGTGGTGCCGGCGCAGAGCCCGGCGCTGTCGGTGGCCGAGATCGAGCGCTGCGCCGCCGACCGGCGCTTCGTCCAGGTGCTCATGTTGGTGATGGGCGACCAGCCGCTCGGCAAGCGCGCCTATTGGCCGATCTACGAGGCGGCGGAGCGGCACGGCCTGCCGATCGGCGTTCACGCCGGGAGCAGCTACCGCCACCCGCCGTCGCCGGTTGGCTGGCCGAGCTATCATGCCGAGGACTACGTCAACCAGGCGCAGGCCTTCCAGGGCGCGCTGACCAGCTTGGTGGCCGAGGGTGTGTTCGCCAAGTTCCCGCGCCTCACCGTCGTGCTGATCGAATCCGGCTGGACCTGGCTGCCCGCCCACCTGTGGCGGCTCGACAAGTTCTGGCGCGGCGTCCGGATGGAGGTGCCCTGGGTGGACCGTCCCCCGAGCGCGATCGTGCGCGAGCGGGTCCGCCTC
>CAXUIE010000280.1:1361-4767 GCA_964250825.1 uncultured Acidisphaera sp.
CGATCCAGCCGAACTCGGGCGGCTGCTCGACCACCTCGGCTCGGACGAGATGCTGCTGTTCTCGACCGACTACCCGCATTGGCAATTCGACGGTGATCGCGCGCTGCCGGACGGCTTGCCGGCCGGGCTGGCGCGGAAGATGATGGTGGACAATCCGCTGGCCACCTACGGGCGTTTGCGCCCTGAAACATGAAAGACGGAGGCTGTCCATGAACGTCGACGTCCTGGCGCGAACCGGCGCGGCGCTGGTCAACCAGTCCAAGCTCGCCATCGCCGATTGCGACATCCATCCGCGCGTGCGAGGCTACAAGGATGTGTATCCGTGGCTGGCGAAGCGCTGGCAGGAGCACCTCGAGACGTTCGGCGCGGCGCATAGGCAGCCGATGGAGAAGGGGCCGGCGTTCCCCAAGGGCCAGCCGCAGGCCTCGCGCCGGGACGCCTGGCCGCCCGGCGGCGGCACCCCGGGCAGCGATCTCGACTTCATGCGCGCCCAGCACCTCGACCCCAACAACGTGGAGCTGGGCATCCTCAATCCCCTGACGCCGAGCGGGCAGGGCTTCCAGAACCTCGATCTCGGGGCCGCCTTCTGCCGCGCGATCAACGAGTGGCAGGTCGCGGTCTGGACGTCGCGCGAGCCGCGGCTCAAGGCATCGGTGGTGGTGCCCTACGAGGATGCCGCGCGGTCGGTCGCCGAGATCGAGCACTGGGCCGGCCATCCCGACTTCGCCCAGGTGCTCATGCTGAGCCGCGCGGCCGAGCCGCTGGGGCAACGGCGCTATTGGCCGATCTACGAGGCCGCCGCGGCGGCCGGCCTGCCGGTCGGGGTGCACGCGTTCGGCTACGGCGGCTCTCCCGTCACCTCCGGCGGCTGGCCCAGCTACTACGTCGAGGAGATGGTCGGGCACGCGCAATGCCAGCAGGCCGACCTGACGAGCCTGGTGCTCGAAGGCGTGTTCGAGCGGATCCCGACCTTGCGCACCGTGATGATCGAGGCGGGGTTCGCCTGGGCGCCCTCGCTCGCCTGGCGGCTCGACGCCCATTGGGCGAAGCTCCGCGCCGAGGTGCCGCACGTGAAGCGCCCGCCTTCCGAATATATCCGCGACCAGGTGTGGTTCACCACCCAGCCGATGGAGGAGCCGGAGTCGCGCGAGCGCCTGCTCGACACCATTGGCTGGATCGGCTGGGACCGGCTGCTGTTCGCGACCGACTACCCGCACTGGGATTTCGACGACCCCGCGACCGCCGTGCCGCTTCGTCTAACCGACGCGCAACGCCGTCAGGTGTTCGCGGCCAACGCCCGCGCCGTGTACCGCGTGTGAGCCGGGTGTAACCGGGGCTCCGCCAATTCGTTCTTGGATTGTTCACTTTCGCCGATTAAGGTGCGAGTGAACACACCAGGCACCCGGCCCTTCCAAATGGCAATGAACGTGACCGCTGGCTCGGCGAACTTCGGTTTTATCGATGTGATCGCCCGCGTTCGCCCGAACGTCGCGCTTGCCCTGGCCTGGGTGGCGTACGGGTTGTTTTACGCGACCGTCGCCGTGTGCTTCATCGGCCCCGTCTGGCTGACATTTCACATCTCGGGCGTCTGGCCGGGCTAGAAACATAGCGAGGTACGCAGAAACCGATTTACGCGAAAATGCCACGCGCGCCGTCGGCCGCGGAATAGAAGCGGAGTGCGGGCGAGGCCGGCGCACCCTGGACATCGTCGCCGCGCCGGGGACGCTGGGCTTTTACCCGGGCGACGCCACGTTGGACGTCACGCAAGGCACAGGACGGGGCATCCAGATCCTACGGGACACCGCGCTGGGCTACGGCGAGCACTCACCCGGTCACTATCCCTTCGTGGCTGCGTTGGTCACCGAAGTGGGGATGACGTTCTTCTTTCCGCTCAGCATCCTCGGTGTGACCGCTGACCGCGCGTTCTCCGGCTTCGCCCCGCTCGCCAACGGACTGGGCCTCCCGCTGATCCAACCTCATCAGCATCCCCATCACCAACACCCGCGTGAACCCGGCGCGCGGCACGAGCGGGCGCTGTTCGCGGGCGCTCGGCGCTCGGGCAGCTTTGCCCGTTCTGGGTCGCGCCGATCGTCGGCGCCGCTGCGCGGGGGTACTCCACGTCTGGCTCGGCGCCGAGGACAGCACGTCCGATCGCGAGGCCGCCGCCAGGCAGGCGCGCTCGAGCCCGGCGAGCCCCTCGCACCCGCCTCGGCCCGCGAGCCGCGCTGAACGTTTCGGGCGAGGGCGCCGCTTCTTTGGCACGTTGTTTGGCACGGCGGCGGTCTCGCCCGGACGGCCGGGGGGCTAGCGCCCCAAAGTCGGCCGCTTGAACTAGGCCCCCCCGCGCGCCCCGCTCGGCCAGCGCTGCGTCACGGCCTTGTAGCGCGTGTAGAACCGCACGCCTTCCGGCCCGTGGATGTGGTGGTCGCCGAACAGCGACTGCTTCCAGCCGCCGAAGGAGTGGAACGCCATCGGCACCGGGATCGGCACGTTGACGCCAACCATGCCGATCTCGATCCGCTTGGCGAAGTCCTGCGCGGCCCCGCCGTCGCCGGTGAAGATCGCCACACCGTTGCCGAACTGGTGGCGGTTGATCATGGACACCGCGCCCGCGAGGTCGGGCGTGCGCACCACGCTCAGCACCGGGCCGAAGATCTCCTCCTTATAGATGCGCATGTCGGTCCCGACATGGTCGAACAGGCTGCCGCCGATGAAAAAGCCCTGCTCGTAGCCTTGCAGCGACACGTCGCGGCCGTCGACGACGAGCTTGGCACCCTCCCGTTCGCCGGTATCGATATAGCCGCGCACCTTGTCGCGGTGCTCGCGCGTGACCAGCGGACCCATCTCCGCCTCCGGGTCGGTGCCCGGCCCGATCTTCAGGGCGCGCACGCGCGGCTCCAGCCGGTCGAGCAGCTTGTCTCCCGCCGCGCCCACGGTGACGGCCACGGACACGGCCATGCACCGCTCCCCGGCCGCGCCGTAGGCCGAGCCCATCAGCGCGTCGGCCGCGTCATCGAGATCGGCGTCCGGCATCACCACCAGGTGGTTCTTCGCCCCGCCCAGCGCCTGCACGCGCTTGCCCTGCGCGGTGGCGTTCTGGTGGATGAGGCGCGCGATCGGGGTCGAGCCCACGAAGCTGATCGCGCTGATCCCCGGATGCGCGATGATCGCCTCCACCGCCTCGCGCGCGCCCTGCACGACGCTGAACACGCCCTCGGGCAGTCCGGCCTCGGCGAGCAGTTCGGCCAGCAGCAGCGAGGCCGAGGGGTCCTTCTCGGAGGGCTTGAGGATGAAGCAATTGCCCGCCGCGAGCGCGACGGGGATCATCCAGAGCGGCACCATCAGGGGAAAGTTGAACGGGGTGATGCCGGCCACCACGCCGAGCGGCTGGCGCACCGACCAGGCA
>CAXUIE010000281.1:0-4754 GCA_964250825.1 uncultured Acidisphaera sp.
GGGCGAGGCGGTGCGGGCCCCCTACCCCGGCGCGCGCGGCCCGGCGCAGGCGGGGCGCCGCTTCCAGGGCGCCCCCGGGTAGGGGGTCGGGGGCGTCGGCCCGAGCGGCGCGGGAAAGTCCTCGATCGTCAGGCTGCTGCTAGGCGAGCATGTCGCGCAAAACGGCGTTGTCCGGCTCGGCGGCATGGACGTGCGAAGGCTTGACCCGGCTTCGCTCCGCGCCCGTATCGCGGTGGTGCCGCAGAACGCGACCCTCTTCCACGGCACGATCGAGGAGAACCTGCGCCTCGGCAAGCCCGAGGCGAGCCAGGCCGAGATCGAGGAAGCCGCCCGCGCCGTCAACGCGCACGACTTCATCGCCGCGCTGCCGCACGGCTACCGGACGCCGGTCGGCGAGCGTGGAGCGCAGCTTTCCGGTGGCCAGCGCCAGCGCATCGCGATCGCCCGCGCGCTACTCCGGAACGCGCCGGTGCTGATCCTGGACGAGGCGCTCTCGTCGGTCGACGCCGGCAACGAGGCGGCGATCCAGCAAGCGCTCGACCGATTGATGCAGGGCCGCACGACCTTGATCCTGGCGCACCGGCTGTCGAGCGTGATCGGCGCCGACCGCATCCTCGTGCTCGAGGGCGGAGCCGTGGCCGAGCAGGGCCGCCACGCCGACCTGCTCGCCGCGGGCGGTCTCTACGCCCGGCTAATGGGGCCGCAGCTCGATGCCTCGCCCAACCGCTCGCCCGGTTTGCCCAAAACCGGGCTCGTCGATGCCGAGGAAGCGCCCCGATCCGGGCAGGCCGACACCGATGGACTGCCCGCATCCGGGCTTGCCCCAGTCGGCTGGCGCGAGACGCTCGGCTCCTTGCTCGGCTTCATCCGGCCCTGGCGCGGCCGCCTCGCGCTCACGGTCGGGCTCGGCGTGCTCCGTGTTACGGCCTTCATCGGGGTGGGCGCGCTCGGCGCCCTGCTCGTCGCCCGGGCGCGCGGAGGATCGATGCCGGCGCCGCTGGTCGCCGGGCTGCTCGTGGCCGCCCCGGTCGCGGCGGGCGCGCATTGGCTCGAATCCTGGCTCGCGCATGACATGGCCTACCGGCTGCTGGCGGCCATGCGGATCGCGCTGTTCGCCACCCTCGACCGGCTGGCACCCGCCTACCTGCTGCGCCGCCGGGCCGGCGACATCGTCGCGTTGGCGACGCAGGACATCGAAACGGTGGAGTATTTCTACGCCCATACGGTCGCGCCCGCCGTGGTTGCGCTGCTGGTGCCGTTGGCGGTGCTCGGCTTGCTCGCGGCACTCGCCTGGCCGCTGGCGATCGCACTCTCGCCGTTTCTGCTCTACGCGCTGTTCGCCCCGTTGCGTGGCCGGGCGCGCATCGACCGGCTCGGGTCGGAATCGCGCGCCGGCTTGGGCGAGCTCGGCGCGCACCTCGCCGAAACCATCCAGGGCTTGTCGGAACTGCTCGCCTTCGGGGCGGCCGAGCGACGCGGCGAGCGGTTCCTGGCACTCGCCCGCCAAGCTGGCGCCACGCGCCGCGCGCTGCTTGCCGATCTGTCGCGCCAGACCGCCGCGCTCGAAGCGGCGACCGCGCTGGGCGGCTTGGCCGTGGCGGCACTCGGCGCCGAACTCGTGCGCGCGGGCGCGCTCGCCCCCGGCTTGTTGCCGCTGATGGTGCTGGTGTCGGTCGCCGCGTTCCTGCCCGTCTCCGAGATCGCCGGGGTGAGCCGACAACTCGCCGACACGATCGCCTCGACTCGGCGGCTGCGCGCCGTGGAGCGCGAGCCGGTCGCCGTCACCGACGGCCCGCTCACTCCGGCGCAGCACCCGCAAGGGGCCGCGTTGCGCTTCGATGCCGTGCGCTTCACCTATCCCGGCCGACACCGCCCGGCTCTCGACGGCATTTCATTCGCCGTGCCGCCGGGCGGCACCGTGGCGCTGATCGGCGCTTCGGGCGCGGGCAAGAGCACCGCGGCCAGCCTGCTGCTGCGCTTCTGGGACCCCGACGCCGGCTGCGTGTCGCTCGACGGGGTGGACCTTCGGCGCTGGCGGCTCGACGCGCTGCGCGGGTGCGTGGCACTGGTGGCGCAGGACACCTACCTGTCCAACGACACCTTGGAAGCGAACATCCGCCGCGCCCGCCCCGACGCCTGCGCCGCCGCGCTCGCGCACGCCATCGAACAGGCGGCGCTCGGCCCGTTCGTGGCGTCATTGCCCGACGGGCCATCGACGCGCGTCGGCGAACGCGGCGTGCAACTGTCGGGCGGCCAGCGCCAGCGCGTGGCGATCGCCCGCGCGTTCCTCAAGGACGCGCCCGTGCTGGTGCTGGACGAGGCGACCTCGCATCTCGACACGATCAGCGAAGCGCAAATCCGCGCCGCCCTCGACCGCCTCAAGCGTGCCCGCACGACGGTGGTAATCGCACACCGCCTGTCCACCGTCCGGGATGCGGATTGCATCGTGGTGATGGACACCGGCCGGATCGTCGAACACGGGTCCCACGACGAGCTAATGCGCGCGGAGGGCGCCTACGCCCGGCTCGTCTCAGGACGGTAGCACGTCTTGCACGGCCATCTCAGCCGATCAGGGAGAACCCTTCGTAATTGTTGGCTGCGACTTCGGCGCAAATCTCCCGGTAGCGCGCCATCCCGCCCGCGTAGGGCATGAACACGCGGGGCTTGCCGGGCACGTTGGCGCCCAGGTACCAGGAATGCGTCGCCTGCGGCAGCAAGGTGGCGTTGGCGGCCGCATTCACCTCGTCGACCCATCTCTCCATAGCCTCGGGCTTCGCCTCGATCCGGTGCAAGCCGTGCTCGCGCATGTGGGCGATGCACGCGGCGATCCACTCGGCGTGCTGCTCGATCGCCACCGGCATGTTGCACAACACGGACGGGCTGCCGGGACCGGTGACGGTGAACAGGTTCGGGAAGCCCGCGACTTGCAGGCCGAGATAGTTGCGTGGTCCCGCTTCCCACGCCTCGGACAGGCGCTCGCCGCCTCGCCCGCGAATGTCCATGCGCAGCATCGGCCCGGTCATCGCATCGAACCCGGTCGCGAAAACGACGATGTCCAGCGGATACTCGGCGTCGCTCGTACGGATGCCCTCCGGCGTGATGCGTTCGATGGGCGCCGATTTCACGTCCACCAACGTCACGTTGTCCCGGTTGAAGGTTTCGAAATAGTTCGTGTCGATCGGCGGCCGCTTGGCGGCGTAGGGGTGGTCGATGTCGGCCAGTTTCTCCGCGGTCGCGGGGTCCTTCACGATCGAGCGGATCTTGTTGCGGAGGAAGTCGGCGGCCGTGTCGTTGGCCGCCTTGTCGATCAGGAGATCCTGGAACACGGCACGGAACTGCAGCCCGCCCGTGTTCCACGCCGCTTCGTAAAGCGCCTGCCGTTCTTCCGCTGCGGTATCCAGCGCCAGGCGGTCCGAAATGGTGAAGGGGTGGCCGTTCGGCGTTGCGTGCATCACCCGCCGTATTTCGGCGAAGTTCTCCTTGACGTAGCGCTTGAACTCCGGCGTGAGCGGGGCGTTGCGCGCCGGCACGCTGTAATTGGCGGTGCGCTGGAACACGGTCAGGTGGGCGGCCGACTCCGCGATGACCGGGGCGGCCTGGATGCCGGTGGAGCCGGTGCCGATCATCCCGACCCGCTTGCCGGTGAAGTCGACGCCCTCGTGCGGCCACTGCCCCGTGTGATACCAGCGTCCGGCGAAACTCTCGAGGCCCGGGATGTTCGGGACGTTGGCGGTCGACAGGCAACCGACGGCGGTGATCAGGTATTTCGCCGTGAACCGCTCGCCCGACAGCGTCCGCACCTCCCATAGGTTGGCGTTCTCGTCGTAATGCGCCGAAGTCACACGGGTGTTGAACTGGATGTCCCGCTTGAGGTCGAACCGGTCGGCGACGTAGTTGAGATACCGCATGATCTCCGGCTGCCCCGGATAGCGCTCGGACCATTCCCACTCCTGCTGCAGCTCGGGGGAGAACGAGTAGCAGTACGAGTGGCTTTCGGAATCGCATCGCGCGCCGGGGTAGCGGTTCCAGTACCACGTGCCCCCGACGCCGGCGCCGGCTTCGAGCAAGCGCACCGAAAGCCCGAGCCGGTCGCGCAGGCAATATAGCTGGTAGAGCCCGGCGAACCCGGCCCCGACGACCAACGCCTCAGACTCTTCGGCAGGATGTTCCGACGTCTCCGCCGTCACATTGGTCATGGCCACCGGCTGATCTCCCTGGTTCCGCGCAGGTCGATCCTCGACCAAGTGAGCGAACAGGTCCACTCTGCGGTAAGCGCACTCTGGGGGCGGGGCGACGCCGCGGGCCGGTATGACGGCGAACTCGTGCGCTGATCGGCTGCGCCCGCCAGGTTGCGGAACGCGAGTTGCATAGCCCTGACCGACAGAGTGAGGCGATCAAATGGACGACGCTCGCGACGCGCTGATCACCGCCCGGGCCGCGTTGCTCGGCATCCCGATTGAGCCCGAATGGCGCGCCGCCATCCAGCTGCACCTCGACATCACGCTCGGCCACGCTGCCCATGTCGGCGAGTTCGCCCTGCCCGACGCGGCGGAGCCGGCTCCGGTGTTCCAGGCGTGACCGCCTGGGCGAGTGCCGCCGACATCGCGCGCGAGGTCGCCACGGGCCTCGTCAGCGCCGCCGAGGTTACCGAAACCGCGCTTGCCACGATCGCGGCGCGCGACCCGGCACTCGGCGCCTTCACATCGGTCACCGCTGACCGCGCCCGCGCCCGCGCGGCCGCGGTCGATCAAGCC
>CAXUIE010000282.1:0-571 GCA_964250825.1 uncultured Acidisphaera sp.
GTCAGACACGGCCCACCCCGCCGCCAATCAAGCCGTTCCACCCAGTGTGCCAACGAACTCCTCGAAGTCCTTGGCTTCGCGGAAGTTCCGATAGACGCTGGCAAACCGCACATAGGCGACGCTGTCCAGCTCGCGCAGGGTGTCCATCACCAGCTCGCCCACCTGCTTGCTCGGAATCTCGCTTTCCCCGCTGGCTTCGAGCTGGCGGACGATGCCGTTGACGATCCGCTCGATGCGCTCCTCCTGGATCGGCCGCTTGCGCAACGCTGTGCGAATGGAGCGGGCGAGCTTGTCCCGGTCAAAGGCGACCCGGCGCCCATCGGACTTGACGACGGTGAGTTCGCGAAGCTGAACTCGCTCCACCGTGGTGAAGCGCTGGCCGCAATTGGCGCAGAACCGACGTCGACGGATCGCGGAACTGTCCTCGGCGGGACGGCTGTCCTTGACCTGCGTGTCCTCATGTCCGCAGAACGGACAACGCATCTAGCGGCCCGCCCCAACCTCGGCATCCCCCGGCGCGGCCCCGCGCACCAAGCCGCCCCACCAGCCCGGGGCCAGGGCGCCCCGCTCA
>CAXUIE010000282.1:581-4744 GCA_964250825.1 uncultured Acidisphaera sp.
CCGTCATTCGATCGAGCAAGGCCGTCGATCACCTCGCCGATCATTCGCCCGACGGCGCGGAACTCGGCCGTGCCGAAGCCTCGGGTGGTCGCCGCCGGCGTGCCCAGCCGGATGCCGGAGGTGATCGCCGGCTTCTCCGGGTCGAACGGGATGGCGTTCTTGTTGGCCGTGATGGAGGCGCGCTCGAGGCTCGCCTCGGCCGCCTTGCCGGTGGCGCGCTTGGGGCGGAGGTCGACCAGCATGAGATGGCTGTCGGTGCCGCCGCTGACGATCGCGAGGCCTTCCTCGATCAGGGTCTCGGCCAGCGCCCGCGCGTTGTCGAGGATCGCGGCCTGGTAGGCGCGGAACTCCGGCCGCAACGCTTCGCCGAACGCCGCCGCCTTGCCCGCGATCACGTGCATCAGCGGACCCCCCTGCAAGCCCGGGAACACGGCCGAGTTCAATTTCTTGCCGAGCTCCGGGTCGTTGGAAAGGATCATGCCGCCGCGCGGCCCGCGCAGCGTCTTGTGGGTCGTCGTGGTGACCACGTGAGCGTGCGGCAGCGGGCTCGGGTAAACCCCGGCCGCGACCAGTCCCGCGAAATGCGCCATGTCCACCATGAAGAACGCGCCGATCTCGTCGGCCACCCGCCTGATCCGCGCGAAGTCGATCACGCGCGAGTACGCCGATCCTCCGGCGATGATCAGCTTGGGCCGCTCAGCCCGGGCCGTCGCATCCAGGGCCTCGTAATCGAGCAGGCCATCGTCGGCACGCACGCCGTAGTGAAGCGGGTGGAACCATTTGCCGGACAGGTTGGCCGCGGCACCGTGGGTGAGGTGGCCGCCCGCGTCGAGGCTCATTCCGAGAAACGTGTCGCCCGGCCGCAGCAGTGCCAGGAACACCGCTTGATTGGCCTGCGCGCCCGAATGCGGCTGAACATTGGCGAACGTGCAATCGAACAGTCGCTTGGCGCGATCAATGGCCAGGGTTTCCGCCACGTCCACGTAAACGCAGCCGCCATAATAGCGTCGGCCGGGGTAGCCCTCGGCGTATTTGTTGGTGAGCACGCTGCCTTGCGCTTCGAGCACCGCGCGGGAGACGATGTTCTCGCTCGCGATCAGCTCGATGCCGTCCTGCTGCCTGTGCAACTCGTGGCCGATCGCCGCGGCGAGCTCGGGATCGGTTTCTTCGAGCGGCGCCGCGAAGAAGCGATCCAGACTCGCGGCGGGCAACTGTTCGTTCATGCGCGGGTGAAACTCCGTGACGGACAGGTGGCTGTCTATCACGCGTCTCGCCTCGCTCAAACGGTGGTTGCGCTCGGCGGGCGACCCGGCCCGGAACGCGGCGAGGATCTTCCGCCCGGGCGCCTCAGCCGCCCGGCTGCGACCGGTCGTCGGTCACAAGCCATCCCGGCAGTCGTTCCCACCACTTTCCGGTGGCAGCGAGTTCTTCCTCGGCGGCCGCCGCTGCTTCCAGTACGGCGCGAACGAACCGCAGCCCGGCGGACATCGTTCCGAATGTGTACGAAGTTCCCGCGACAAGATCCTCGAAATGCAACGTGCGGTGGGAGTCACGGTAGATGGCCCAAATGGCACTGGCGTCCGGCCCGCCGGTGATCAGGCCGATCTCCCGCGCGATGTCGGGCCGCAGCAGTTCAACGAACCAACGCGTGCAGTAGGGCCGCAATTCTTCCACGAGCGCGATCGCCTCGGCGTGCTCGCGAATGCTCAATTCCTCATCGGGCGCCTCGACCGTCCAGACCGGACGCTGTCGCCCCGCTTGCTCCGGCCAGGCGCGCCGCTTTCCATTCCTCGAATGATCCGGTCGGACGTCGTTCGACATTGCGGCACTCCGTATAGAGGCGGCAGCTCGGCGTGGGGCGGCGTGGCAAGCTCGGGGCCAGCTCCGGCGAGGACCTTCCTCGGCACGCAAATGTGTCCCTCACTTTCCTGTGACTGGCAAGCGGAAAATACAACTTTCGCGGGAAAAAATCGGCAAGTCGATCGCAAGTCTACAACCGAGCTTCGCCGATGGCTCGGAGCCATAGCCCGGCCTGCGTTGCGCCCCTATTGTGGCGTTGACGCGCAACAGCCTTGGAGGATGCCGGGATGGCTGACCTTGCTCAGGACAACGTCGCCCGTTGCGCTCGAATCCTCGCCTACGCGCGCCAGACCGGCGAGCCGGTCGGCGGGCTGCCTGCGGAGGCGGCCCCGCGCGGCGAGGAGGAGGCGTTCGCGATTCAGCGGCAGGTGCTGGACATCCTCGGCGACAGCGTCGCCGGTTGGAAGTGCGCCACGCCCCCAGGGCGGTCCCCGTCGGGCGCTTGCCTCGGTCGGTCGGGTTTCCTCCGAAGCCCGGCGCGCCTCAAGTTCCGCGCGGATCGCGAGATGGGCATCGAGGCCGAGATCGCCTTCCGGCTAGCTGCCGACCTCCCCGGGCGATCCGACGGGCAGCCCTACACCCGCGCCGACGTCGAAGGGGCGATCGCCGCGGCGCTGCCCGTGCTCGAGCTGGTGCAAAGCCGATACACCGATCGGCAGGAGGTGCCCGAAGCCGTCGGCCTGGCGGACAGCATCTCGAATTTCGGGCTGGTGTGCGGCGGGGAAGTGATGGGCTGGCGCGGGCTCGACCTGTCGCGGCTGCGCGTGAAGCTGACGTTCGGCGAAGAGGTGCGGGCCGACGGCGTGGGCGGGAATCCCTCGGGCGACCCGCTGCTGCCGATCATCTGGCTCGCCAACAGGCTGCCCGAACTCGGCATGCAGCTTAGCGCCGGCGAAATCGTCACAACCGGCAGCTGCACGGGCTTGCTGTTTGTCAAGCCCGGCGTGGCGATCACGGCGACGTTCGAGGGCCTCGGAGCCGCCGGTCTCGATCTGGTCGCCGCCTGCCCGTTCGGCTTTGAGTAGGCTACACGCTGGCGCGGTTGCGCGTCGCCATGTGCCAGACCCAGAGCACGATGACGGCCCCGATCACCGAGGCGATTAGCCCGGCGCTCTGGCCCGGTCGGTACCAGTGGACGGCGCGCCCGAGAAAGGTGGCGACTTCCGCGCCTATGATCCCGAGCACCGCCGTCAAGAAGAAGCCTTGCGGGTTGTTCGGCGACGGCGAGATGAGGCGCGCGATGAAGCCGACGATCGCGCCGATGATGATGGCCCAAATGATCCACATCGCGGCTGTCCCTTCATGGAATATCGGCCCGCATGGATCAGGCTTGCGCCCATCCGTCAACTAGGTGCGGGTGGCGAACGAACAAAGTCGGTCAACGCAGCTGCGCCGCAAGCCGCCGCGCCATGATCCAGCCCGGAAGGGCCGACGCGGGCGCGCCGGGCAGCATCAGCAGCCAGCCGAGCGGCTGTCCGTTGACGATCAGGTCCATCCCGAGGCCCAGCATCAGGCCGCCAAGCAGCCCGCCCCCGACTCCGGCCGCCACTCCGAGCCAGATTACGTCCGCGCGCTCGATCATGCCTCCACCATAGCGGCCGTCGCTCAGCGCGCCAGCGACACGGCGCCGCTTCGCTCGCCGGTGCGTGGGTCCACCACAACCACCCGGTCCGGGCCGCCGCCCTGCAACTGGAAAGCCAAGCGGTCCTGAATGGCGACAATGCTCATGATGCGTGTGCCAATCGGCTCGTCGAGGACGGCGTGGAACGTCTTGGAAGGCGCCGGACCGCCACCGGCGGCGAGCGGCGTCACTCGCCGCGCGATCAGCACCCCCAGCGCTGCGGTGCCCACCACCAGCAACACCCCCATCACGACAACCGCGACCTTCAAAACTCGGATTGGCACCGGCTCCGCTTTCCTTTGGCCGCTTGGGCGCGTTATCGCTGGAGGATGGCCGAAGCGGCAAATTCACCGGAGCGGTTTTCCGTGCGCGCCCCGGCCGGCGTCGGCGGTCAGCGGGCCGACAAGTTTCTGGCCGACGCGATCGGAAGCGTGTCGCGGTCGCGCATCAAAGCGCTGATCCTCGATGGCCGCGCCCGGCGTGACGCGTCGCTCCTGCGCGACCCCGCCGAGCCGGTGCGGACCGGCGCGTGCTACACGATCGAGGTTCCCGCGCCCGCGCCTGCCCGGCCGGAGCCGCAAGGCATGCCGCTCACCATCCTGTTCGAGGATGCCGATCTGATCGTGCTCGACAAGCCGGCCGGCCTCGTCGTGCATCCGGCGCCCGGCAACGAGGACGGCAC
>CAXUIE010000283.1:0-4733 GCA_964250825.1 uncultured Acidisphaera sp.
TCGACGGCCCGAGGATCGCCTTCGCCTTGGCCGTATGCTGCGGCGTGACGTTGTAGGGCAGCGCGCCGCGCGTGCGCTCGCCGGCGAGCTTGAGCATCAACGGCCCAAGCGCCGCGAGCGCGACCGGCCACTGGTCGGCCCCGGCCTGGCCCTTGAGGATGCCATCGAGATACGCCCGCATGGCCGGAACCGGCTTTTCGTATTGATGCCCGCGCACACCCTCGACCAGCGGGATGTGGCTCACCCCGAGACCGAGCACGAAACGATCACCGTACAAGCTGGTCAGCGTTCGCAATCCGCGCCGCGCCGTGAACGGATCCCGGGCGTAGATGTTGGCGATCGAGCTGCCAACCTTAAGCCGTGACGTCTGCGCCAGCATGTGTCCGGCGATCGTCAGCGACTCGAAGCCGATCGCCTCGGGATACCAAAGGGCGTCGTAGCCGAGCGACTCAACGTTTCGGACGAATTCACCGATTTCGGGGCTTTTAAGCCGGTCAATCGCATACCAAACGCCAAGTCGGCCGAGTTCCATGATCCGGTTGCTACGAGATCATGGCTTGAGCTTGTCGGCCGCCCTGGTGATCGCCTGCCCCGTATTAGAGACATCCTGTCCGGCCCCCGCCGTCGTGTTGCACCCGGTCAGCATCGACCCTGCGCCGAGCAACGCCAGCATCGAAAGGCAAAGAACAAGGCGCTTGCGCATCGTCGCGTTCCTTCTACGTTGCAACGGCGTTCAGCCGCGCCGATCTATCAGCTTCTTAGTGGACGGAGCGGCGCTCGGATATCGGGGTCCGACCGGCGATCACGCATTCCTGATCGCTCAGGAGTCAACTTGCCGGGCGGGCCAACTTGCAACCGCTCGGCCATGCGGACGGGATGGGTTTGAGATGGCGCGGGTTTGAGGAGCGGTCTGGCGAATGCACATAGTCGGCAGTTCCGTTGCCTCCTTGCTCCAGCTTGCCGGCGCAAGCCGGCTTGCCCAAGCCCTCGCCATCATTCTCGGCACGTTCATCCTCGAGGATGCCGCGACCGTTCTCGCGGCCATGCGAGCCGACGATGGCGGCATTCCGATCTGGCTGGCGCTATCCGCCTTGTACGTGGGCGTCGTGGTGGGCGATCTCGGCCTGTATGGTCTCGGACGCCTTTCGGCGCGCAGCCGGTGGATCGCCCGGTTTGTGCCGCCCGACCGATCGCAGGCACTCGGGATGTGGCTGCGAGGGCGCGTGTTCAAGGTCGTGCTGGTCAGCCGGTTCCTCCCCGGCATGCGGCTTCCCGCCTACACCGCGTGCGGCTTTCTGCGCGCCGATTTCGGGCGTTTCGCCGCGGCGGCGATCATCGCCACACTGGCCTGGACCACGCTCCTGTTCGGCGTCTCGCTGCGGCTCGGCCAGGTGTTGATCGATCATTTCGGCGCGTGGCGCTGGGCCGGAGCCGCCGGTTTCGCCTTGACCCTGCTGGTCGTGGGCCGCCTCGCCGCTCGCGTGCCTTCGGCCGCGCGGTGAAGCTCGACGCCGCTCTTCGCGCCGTGCCGCGCTTCGGGGCGCGGGACCGTCCGGTGTCATTCTTCGAGTTCTGGCCGGGATGGCTGTTCTACACGCCCGTCGTGGCCCACTGGATCGCCCTCGGCCTTCGCTACCGCGGGATGCTGCTGCCGACGGCGGCAAATCCTTGGATCCCGGCGGGCGGCCTATGCGGCGAATCGAAGACGGGCATCCTCGATCAGGTGACAGGCGAGGCCCGTCGGTTGCTGGTGCCTTACACGACGTTCGTCACCGGAGCGGGCGCCGCCGGCGATCTGCCGTTGGCGGAGCGGACGCTCGCCGAAGCCGGGATCGACTTCCCGCTGGTCGCCAAGCCGGACATCGGCTGCAACGGAACCGGCGTTCGGCTGCTGCACGATCGGGGCGGACTCGCCCGATATTTGGAGGAGTATCCAAGGCGGCAGCGCGTGGTGCTGCAAACCTTCGCGCCGGAAAAGGGCGAAGCGGGCCTGTTTTATGTTCGCCCGCCCGGCGCCACCCGGGGACGCGTCACCTCCATCACGATCAAGCACGTCCCGACGGTCACGGGGGATGGCCGTTCGACCTTGCGCGCCCTGATCCTGGCCGACCCGCGCGCGGGGCGGGTGCCCCACCTTTATCTGCCCCGGCTGCAGGGACTGCTCCACACCGTCCCGGCCGCCGGCGAGCGCGTGCCGCTGGTTTTCGTCGGCAATCATTGCAAGGGCTCGGTGTTCGAGGACGCGACCGGCGAGCGGACGGACGCCCTGGCCAACCTCGTCGAGGAGGTGGCGCGGGCGTTGCCCGAGTTCCACTTCGGCAGGATCGATGTCCGCTTCACATCTCGTGCCGCCCTGCATAGGGGCGAGGGCTTGCGGATCATCGAGATCAACGGGGCGGGGTCGGAGGCAACCCACATCTGGGATCCCCGGACAAGCCTCATGGAGGCTTGGCGAACCCAGTTCCAGCATTACGGGGCGGCCTTCCGGATCGGTGCTGCGAACCGGGCGCGCGGCTACCGTCCATCCAGCATTCCCGACACCCTTCGGCTTTGGCGGCTGCAAAGGCGACTGATGGCATCCTATCCGTTGAACGACTGAGCCCGCCCACGCACGCGCGGGTTGCCAAACGGGGGCATTTTCAGTCAGGAACGCCGCATCGCAAACAGCCAGGCCGGAGACCGCTTCATGTCCACCCTGCAAGCGATCGTCATCGCCATCCTCCAGGGTGCGACCGAGCTGTTTCCGGTTAGCAGCCTCGGCCACGCGGTGGTCCTACCTCCCCTGCTTGGCTGGCCCATCGATCAGCGGTCGCCGGAGTTCCTCCCGTTCCTCGTCATGCTGCACCTGGGCACCGCCGCCGCCCTGCTGGTGTATTTCTGGCGCGACTGGTGGGCGTTGCTGACCGGCGTGCTCGGCATCGGCTCGGCGCACCAGATCGCGGAAAGCCGGCGCGTGCTCCTGCTCCTCGTGATCGCGACGGTCCCGGCCGTGGTGATCGGGTTCCTGTTCGAGAAGGCGCTTCGCGGCTTGTTCGGCTCGCCGCTGGTCGCCGCCGCGTTCCTGGCCGTCAACGGCCTTCTCCTATTGTTCGGCGAGCGGCTCCGCCAGCGCAACGCCGAGCATCAGGCGCTTTCACGCATCACCCCGTTCGACGCCGCCCTGATCGGCTGCTGGCAGTGCACCGCCCTGATACCCGGGATCTCCCGGTCCGGAGCGACGATCGTCGGCGGCCTCCTGCGCGGGATCGACCACGCGGGGGCCGCGCATTTCTCGTTCCTGATCGCCACGCCCATCATTCTTGGCGCCACTGCGCTCGAGGCGCCGAAGCTCCTGCACGAGAGCGTTCCCGCCGGCGTCTTCGAGCTCTCATTCGTGGCCGCGGTGATCGCCGGAATAACGGCCTTCGCGAGCACCGCGTTCCTGATGCGCTACTTCCGCTCCCATGATGCTTGGGCGCTCAACCCCTTCGCCTACTATTGCCTGGTCGTCGGGATCGGCAGCTTCGCCGCGCTCGCCTTCGGCCTCGGCGGCTCCTTGTGAGCGCGCCTGGCCCGCTGGCCGGCATACGGGTGATCGATTTAACGACGGTCGTGCTCGGCCCGTTCGCGACCCAGCTGCTGGGCGACATGGGGGCCGACGTCATCAAGGTGGAAACGCCGGACGGCGACAACTGCCGCCAGATCGGGCCGGGGCGCTCGCCCGGCATGGGCGCCTACTTTCTCATGCTAAACCGCAACAAGCGCAGCGTCGTCCTCAACCTCAAGCGGCCCAAGCCCCGCGCCGCGCTGGACCGGCTGATCGCGGGCGCCGACGTCGTGGTGCACAACATGCGGCCGGCGGCTGCGGGGAGGCTCGGACTCGACTACCCGGACCTCGCCGCGAACAACCCGCGCGTGATCCTCGCCAGCGCGAGCGGCTTCCGCAAAGGAAGCTCGCTGGACGACAGCCCGGCCTACGACGATCTGATCCAGGGCCTCACCGGCACCGCCTCGCTCAACGCCGGGCCGGACGGCGCGCCCCGCTACTTTCCCACCGTCGCCGCCGACAAGGTGAGCGGGCACATGCTGGCTTCCGCGATCGGCATGGCGCTATTCCATCGCGAACGCACCGGCGAGGGCCAGGAATTGCACGTGCCGATGATGGAAACGATGCTCAACTTCATGCTGGTCGAGCACATGTGGGGAGCGGCGATCGGCGAGCCCGAGCGGGGGATGGGATATCCGCGGATGCTGACGCCGCACCGTCGGCCCTACCAAACGAAGGACGGTTTCATTTCGGTCATCGCGGTCAGCGACCGACAGTGGGCGCGCATCTTCGAGGCCGTCGGCCGCCCCGAACTCATCACCGACCCGCGCTTTGTCAGCATCGCCGCGCGCTCGGACAACGTGGACGCCTGCTACGGCGTGCTGACCGAGGGCCTCAAGCAGCGCGCGACCGCCGAGTGGCTGGCTCTCTTCCGCGCGGCCGACATCCCGTGCGGCGAAGCGGGCACGTTGGCCGACCTGCTGGAAAACGACTACTTGCGGGAGACCGGGTTTTTCGAGGAGACCGCGCACCCGACCGAGGGGAAGACGGTGGTGACGGCGGTGGCTCCCGCCTTTTCGGCCTCGCCCGGATCGATTCGCCGCCTCGCGCCGCGCCTCGGCGAGCACACGGAGGAGGTGCTGCGAGAGGCGGGGGTTGCCGACGCCGAGATCGCGGGGATCATGAGCGCGTGAGGAGCCCCTCATCC
>CAXUIE010000284.1:0-1139 GCA_964250825.1 uncultured Acidisphaera sp.
GGGCTGGAAACGTCGATACCGGCCCTGCCGACAGCCAGCCCCGCAACCCTGCTTGGCAAGCCGTCCGAACGCCGCCGCGCTTGGGCGGAGCTTCGGTTGCTGAAGCGCGCGCTTGACGCTGACTTGACGCGATCGTGAATAGGAGCGGAGTATTTAGTTGACGGCGCTGTAACGCAAGTCTCGTTCATGGAGACGAGTCTCTCGGTCTGGGGTTGCGTCCCAGAGTCGGGACGTGTAGCGCAACCTTCCAATGCATGGGATCAGCGAACCGCTCCCGCGCTTGTCCGCTGCCTGGCCGCTTCTCGCGGTGACTATCCTCCTTTCCGGGGCATCCGCCTCGATCGCAGCGGCACAGGCACCCTCATCCGGCGTCGCCGACGAGACGGCGATGGCCTTGCCGCGCGTGCCGTGGCCGAGCGCTACGGGTGCCAGCCTGCCGCAGCCGCTGCCACCGAGTGACGCGGCGCGGCTCCGACATGTTTGGGCGCTGCAAGCCCGGGGGCGGATGGCGGACGCCGCGCGGGAGACTGCCGCGCTCGACAACACGCTGCTGCTCGGCCCGCTGCTCGCCGACCGTTATCTCGGGCGTTTCTACCGGGCTAGCCCCGAGGAGTTGACGGAATGGTTGGCGCGCTTCGACGACCAGCCGGACGCGCCGGCCATCCATGCGCTGCTCGTCCGCCCGGTGCCGAAAAGCGCCGTGCCGCCGCCCGCGCCCGACAGCTTGGCCGCGACCGCGCCGGAAACACGGGTGCCGGAGGAGATCGACCGGCGCGGGCATCCGTTCGCGCGCAACGCGCTGCTGGACCGGACCGTGCTCGATCGCGCGCGCGAACGCCAAGCGCGATCCGCCATCCGCCTAATCGACGCGAGCCGTCTGCGTCCGGGGTATGCGGCACAGCTCCGGGGAGAGGTGGCGCAGATCCTGTTCGCGCAGAACGAGGATGAGCAAGCCTTCGCCATCGCGAGCGCCGCGGCCCATTGCACTCCGCTGGAAGAGCAAGTCGGGCTGCCCCCCTTCGTGGCCGGGCTCGCCGCCTGGCGGCTCGACCGGGCGGACCTGGCGTTGCCGTATTTCGAGGCGGCCGCGCGCGCGCCGCTCCCCTCGGCCCGCCTCCGCGCGGCCGCCGCGTTCTGGG
>CAXUIE010000284.1:1149-4672 GCA_964250825.1 uncultured Acidisphaera sp.
GGGGCCGCGCGGGCCCAGCTGCACACCGGCGACTCCGGCGGCTTCGCGCCCTGGATGACGCGGGCCGCCGCCGAGCCCCGCACGCTGCATGGCATTCTCGCCCGGCGGATGCTTGGCATCGGCGGCGGGTTCGCCTGGACTCGCGAGACGCTGAGCGCCGCCGATGTCGAGGCGGTCGGCAACATCGCGGGCGGCGCGCGCGCCTTCGCGCTGCTCCAGGTTGGCCAGCCCGATCGCGCCGAAGCTGAACTGCGCGCGCTGTGGCCTGCCGTGAAGGATGCTGGGCCGCTGCGCGATGCGCTGCTGCGGGTGGCGCGCGAAGCCGGCTTCACGGACTTGGCGGCGCAAATCGCGGCGGCAGGCCAAGCGGCCGATGGCCGCCCGCGCGACTTCGACCGCTTCCCGGTGCCACGCCTTCGCCCGCGCGGCGGCTTCCGGGTGGACGCCGCCCTGGTTTACGCGCTGACCCGCCTCGAATCGAACTTCGACGCGCAGGCCGTCTCGCCGGTCGGCGCGCGTGGCTTGATGCAGTTGATGCCCGAAACGGCGGGTTACATCGCGGGCGAGGGGGTTAGCGGCGAGCGGCTGCGCGATCCTGGCGTCAACCTCGATCTCGGCCAGCGCTACGTCAGCCACCTGGCCACGCTCGACGTGGTGGGGGGCGACCTTCTCCGGCTGCTGGCCTCCTACAACGCCGGCCCCGGGAATGTCGGGCAATGGGCGATGCGCGACCGGGACGACCCGCTGCTTTTTATCGAAGCAATTCCGCTCCGGGAAACGCGCGCCTTCGTGCAGCGCGCGCTGACCTATGCCTGGATTTACGCCGCCCGCCTCCGGCTGCCGTCGCCCAGTCTCGACCAGATGGCGGCCGGCGCCTTCCCCCGCTTCACGCCGCCCGCCAAAACTGAGACAGTCGTGGACGCCGCCTGGCGGGTTCGCTAGCGGCGGGAGGCAGTTCCATGGCCCGCATCGACGAAACCCGCGCGTTCGTTCCAGTCAACATCGCCGTGCTGACCCTTTCGGACACGCGCACGGAAGCGACCGACACATCCGGCGACACGCTGGCGGCCCGGATCACCGCCGCCGGTCACCGCGTGGCCGCGCGCGCGATCGAGCGCGACGAACCGGACGCGATCGAGCGCTTGCTGCGCCGGTGGATCGACGATCCCGTCATCGACGTGGTCATCAGCACGGGCGGCACCGGCATCACCGGCCGCGACGTGACCCCCGAGGCCTTCGAGCGCGTGATGGAGAAGCGGATCGAGGGCTTCGGCGAGCTGTTCCGGATGCTGAGTTTTCAGAAGATCGCCACCTCGACGATGCAATCGCGCGCCATCGGCGGCGTGGCCGGCGGCACCTACCTCTTCGCGCTGCCCGGCAGCACCGGCGCCGTGAAGGACGGCTGGGACGACATTCTCGTCTGGCAGCTCGACATCCGTCACCGGCCCTGCAACCTGGTGGAACTGATGCCGCGCTTGCAGGAACATCTAAGATCGGCGGCCGAGTGAGCCGAACAGCGTGAACATGAGGCGTAAAGCGCAAGCGCCAGCCGCGCCGGCGACAGTGCCGACTACGCCGTTTTTGAGGATCAAGGACAGCACGAAGAACCAGCCTGTCGTTTCGCTAGCAACATCAAGGCCGCATAAGTAGGCTGCCAGCGATTTCCTCGATGATGTTCGGCCAATCGGGAGCGTCGGTATTCGACCGGTCGGCCGCGGCGAGGCGGCGCAGCTTGGCTGCTTGCTCCTCGCTCCAAAGCAGGACATCGATATTGTAAAGCTCGTTCATGATCCCTGCCGCGCTCACCTCCGAAAACCCTATCGGACAGACGTGGGGTTCTCCACCGTTGCCGACAAACTCTCCACTGCCGGGGGCTTGGCCTGCGCGAGGAGAAAGCGCCGGGCGAGCGCGCCGTAGATCGGCCGGCGGCACACCAGGCGCGACGCGCCGAGGGCGAGAAACGCGGCCGCCATCAGCGGGATCGTCATGGTCTGGTTGTCGGTCATCTCCATCACGATCAAGGTCGCGGTGATCGGCGCCTGCACGACGCCCGCGAAGTAGGCGACCATGCCGAGCAGCACCACGGCCCCCGTGTCCGCCGAAGGCACCAGCACGGCCAACAGCTGGCCGATCCCGGCGCCGACGGCGAGCGAGGGGGCGAAGATGCCGCCCGGTATGCCGCTGACGTAGGAAAGGACGTTGGCGGCGAGCTTCATCGGCGCGAACAGGACCGGCAAGTGCGCGTGACCCTCGACGATGCTGCGGGCTTGGGCGTAGCCGGTGCCATACGTGGCGCCGCCCGACCACGCCCCGAGCGCTGCGATCAACACGCCGCAGAGCGCCGCGAATAGCACCGGGCGACGGGCGAGGAACAAGCCTGAACGCCCCGGCAGGCCGCGCGCGGCGATCAGCAGCGCGGTGCTGAACAGCCCGCCGGCGAAGCCGCCAGTCACGCCGCACAACAGCACCGCACCCCATCGCAGCCCCCAATCGAGGTGCGCGGGAGTTTGGCCAAAATACGTGTAGTTGCCGTCGATGCCGAGTGTCGCGACTCCGGCGACGATCACGGCGGTGAACACCATGCCCGATGTACGGGCCTCGAAGGAGTGGCTCAGCTCCTCGATCGCGAACATCACGCCGGCCAGCGGCGTGTTGAACGCGGCGGCGATGCCGGCTGCCCCGCCCGCCAGCACAAGGGCGCGCTGCAACTCCACGCGCGGCAAGCGCAGCCGGCGTCCCAGCACGTACATGATGGACGCGCCGACCTGCACGGTTGGCCCCTCGCGCCCGATGGATGCGCCCGATGCCAAGCCGAGCAGGGTGAGCAGCACCTTGCCCGCCGCGAGGCGCAGGCTCAGCACGCGCCCGATCACCGTCTCGTCGTTGATGTGCAGGGCGGCGATGACTTGGGGGATGCCGCTTCCCTGTGTCCCGGGAAACACATGGCGCGTGAGCCAAAGCGAGACGACGAGGCCCGCCGGCGCAAGCACGAAGGCAAGCAGCGGCCGACCGTCGATCGCGCGCTCGAATACCGCGCTTGCCGCGTCCGCGCCCCTGGCGAAGCCGATCGCCACGACGGCGACGAGCAGTGCTCCGGACCAGAACACGATTCGACGTAGCCAAAGTCGGGGGGAGACGAGCGGCATGCGACCGAGCCGTCGCAACCGGGCGCGACGGGCGGGAGAGATGGCGATCCTCATGCGCGCAGCTTCGCCAGATCCGCGCCGGTGTCCACGTCATGGAGGGAACGAACGAAAGCGATCCGGCGGCCTCTGAAGTTTCCCAGTGTGTCGGCGAGCGCGTGCTCGCTCGACCAGCGCACCCCGGCGAAGGGCCGCGCCGGCCGGCGTAGCCCGAGGGCGACCAGCCAGTAGCCGCCGTCCACGGCCGGTCCGAACACCGCGTCCGCGCGGCCAAGCGCGCGGAACGCCGCCGCGAGATCGCCCGCCCCAGCCATGGGGATGTCGCTGCCGACGATGGCCACGCGCCCGCGGGGAAATCGCGAACACGCGCGGTGCATCCG
>CAXUIE010000285.1:0-2697 GCA_964250825.1 uncultured Acidisphaera sp.
ACGTGGAGGCGCTCGCGGCGCGGTTCGGGGTGTCATTCGAGCAGGCCTGCCACCGGCTGTCGTCCTTGCAGCGGCCAGGTGCGCGCGGCGTTCCGTTCTTCTTTCTCCGGGTTGATCCGGCCGGCAACGTGTCCAAGCGATTCTCGGCGGCGGGCTTTCCGTTCGCGCGCTTCGGCGGCTCCTGCCCGCGCTGGGTTGTGCACGCAGCCTTCGCGACACCGGGCAGCGTGCAGGTCCAGGTTGCCGAGTTGCCGGACGGGGCCGCGTTCCTGTGCTTCGCCCGCACCGTTGCCCGTCCAGCGGCGCATTGGGGTGAGCCCAAGCCCGTCCACGTCGTCGCGATGGGCTGCGCGCTCGCCCATGCCGGCGAGCTCGCCTATGCCGACGGGATCGACCTGGAGCGCGCCCGTGTCGGGATCGGCCTGTCCTGCCGCCTGTGCGACCGGGTGGATTGCCGCAGCCGCGCCTTTCCACCGCTTGAGCACCGGTTGGCGCTGGACCCGAACTCGACCGGGCTCACGCCCTACCGCTTCGAGGCGCGGCGGCCGGCCCGGCCTTAGTCTGTTAGTCTGTTACCGGTGGTAGTCTTTACCGGTGGGCCGCCGTCTCGCGCCCTGTCCCGCCCCATGCTACCGTTTTTATTGAATCGCAGCTATGGGAGCGAAGCCATGTCGGATGCAGCAACGGTCGAGCAGTCGGCCCTGGTCAACCCGGGCACCGAGCTTGCCCACGCGACGGCGGACAGCGCGCCGTTCGTGCCGGGCCGCCGGGATTTCCTGAAGTATCGCGATCTCGGCGTGACCAAGGCGAGCGGCGGGCGGATGCGGGCGCAGGTCACGGTGGCGACCGGCGCGATGAAGTCCACCGGCTGGCACTATCATCTGTGCGACTCTCAACTCGTGTACGCGCTAAAGGGCTGGGTCGACCTCCAATTCGAGGACGGCCGCACCATCCGGGTCAAGGCGGGGGAGTCGCTTTACATACCGGGCGGCCTCAAGCACAACGAGATCGGGATGTCGGAGGATTTCGAGATCCTGGAGGTCTCGGTCCCGGCCGAGATGGGCACCAAGGCGTGCGACGCGCCGGCAGGAACAAACGGCTAGGCTCCCGCAAAGCGGTAACCGATCACCTGCCGATAGCGTGAACCGGGGCGGAGCACGGCGGACGGAAACGCGGGGTGGTTAGGCGCGTCGGGGAAACCCTGCGCCTCAAACGCCAGACCGGCTGATTGGCGGAACACGACCCCGCCGCGGCCCACCACCGAGCCGTCCAGCGAGTTGCCGGAATAGAGTTGCAGTCCGGGCTGCGTCGTCAGAATCGCGACCTCGCGCCCGCTGGCCGGATCGCGCGCGCTCGCGACCAGCCGGGGCTCGTTGGTTTCACCGCCATCGAGCGCGAAGCACACATCGTAGCCCCGACCATGGAGCAGCTGCGGATCGTTTTCCCGGATGCGCGCGCCGAGCGCGTGCGGCTGGCGGAAGTCAAAGGGCGTGCCGTGCACGGGTCGCAGCTCGCCCGTCGGGATCTGTCGCCCGTTCGTCGGCACGAAATGGTCCGCGTGGATCATGACCTCGTGCGAGAGGACGTCGTGGCGCGCCACGCCCGCCAGATTGAAATACGGGTGGGCGCTCAGGTTGACCACCGTTGGCCGGTCGGTGCTCGCTTCAAGCGTGAGCCACAGCGTGTCGGCGACCAGGCGATAGGTTGCCCGGGCCTGAAGAGTGCCGGGAAAGCCTTGTTCGCCATCGGGGCTGAAATGGGACAACACCAGAGTTGGCGCGTCGCCGCCCTGAAACTCCTCGACGCGCCAGAGGACCTGGCCGAAGCCGACAGGTCCGCCGTGCAGCGTGCTGCCCCGGTCATTGCTGCTGAGGTGATAGGGTCTGCCGTCGAGTTCGAACCGAGCGTATCCGATGCGGTTCGCGCAGCGGCCGAGCACAGCGCCGAACGAGCCGCCGGCGGCGGCATAGGCCGCCGCGTCCTCAAGCCCGAGCAGCACGTGTGCCCATCCCTTGTCGCGATCGGGAACCTCGATCGCCACCATGCGGGCGCCCCAATCGGTGATCCGCACCCGCAGACGCCCATTATCGAGGACGTGGGCGAAAGCGGGCCGTCCGTCCGGGAGGGAACCGAAGGCTTGGACGTTGGGGAACGGCGGCATGAGGGGCCTCATCCTGGCTGTGGTTGGTGGGCCGCCCGTCGATCGCCAATCTCAGGGCCGCTGTTCCGAGCGCCGGGTTCGGCATCCCGCGTCTCCTCCAGCCACAACGCGAGCGCCAGCGCGGCGGCGACCGGCAGCGCGAGCGCAAGGAAAGCGCCCGTCCAGCCGAGCCAGCGCACCAGCAGCCCGCTCGTTACGCCAGACAACGCGCCTCCCGCGCCCTGCACGGCGTTGACCGCGCCGAGTGCTGTCTGCGTCCGTCCCGTGGTCCAGGTCAGGTCGGCGACCAGCACCGGGACGGCCACCCCGAGCACGCCGGACGCGACGCCATCCAGCATTTCGGCGCCGATCAGCCCATAGGGGTTGCCGACCAGCGCCGAAAGGACCGCGCGCGCGAGTAGCGCGGCGCAGGCCAGCAGCAGGAGATGGCGGCGCCCCCGCCGATCGGCCAGCGATCCGGCCCAGAGCGCCACGGGGATCATGGTGAGCTGGGCGACGATGATGTAGACGGCCGTCCATCGCAGGGCGGGGTGGCC
>CAXUIE010000285.1:2707-4672 GCA_964250825.1 uncultured Acidisphaera sp.
ATGGCGGCGGCCGCCATGCCGGCCAGCCCCCAGACCGCCGCCTCCGAGCCGAGACCGGCCCCGCCGCTGCCGATCAGCACGGCGGCGGACAGGATGCCGGCGTGATTGAAGGCCTGGTTGCGGCCCTGCTGATGAGGGAACCGCTCCTTGCCGACGACCCCAAGGGTGAGCGATGTCAATGCCGGCATGACCAGCGTGCCGCCCGAGGCAGCCAGAAACTGCGCCAGCAGTACGCCCCAAAAGCCGTAAGCGATCAGGATCAGCAGCGTGCCGGCCAAAATGGCCGCGCACGCCAGTGCGAGCAGCAAATGCGGCCGGCCGAGCCGATCCACCAGCGCGCCCGCGGGTCCGTTGAGCAGGAGCGTGCCCAGCCCGACCACGGTCGTCACCGAACCGACGCGGCTTGGGCTCCAATGGCCGTGCGCGGCCAGCCACGTGGCGAGAAACGGGCCGAGGCCGCCCTGGATGTCGCCCAGAAAGAAGTTGATGGTGGCCAGATGCAGCAAGGGCGACATGCGGCGGGCTCCGGTCGTGGCGGTCCGCCCGAGCCACTTCCAAATCGGCGGCACGGTTCGCGGATGGGGCGGCGCGTGCCACTATGCGCCCGATCTCGATCGTGGGGACAAGGGTAGGCCGATGACGCTGAGCCGACGGGGCCTGATGGGGGCGCGCTTGGCCGGCGCCGCCGTGCCCTGGAGCGCCCGGGCGCAATCCGGCAGCGGCGGCGACACCATCCGCATCGGGGTGCTGGAAGACATGTCCGGCCCCTACCGGGACATCAGCGGCCCGACGAGCGTCACCTGCGCGCAACAAGCTGTGCGTGAGTTTCGCGCGGCCAACCCCGACATCGCGGCGGAGCTCGTGTCGGCGGATCACCAGAACAAGGCGGATGTCGGGCTCGCGATCGCGCGCCAGTGGTTCGACCAGGCGGGCGTCGACGCGGTGGTCGGCGTCAGCAACTCCGCGCTGGCGATCGCGCTGAAGGCGGTTGTGGAGCAGAAGGACAAGCTGCACCTCAACGCCTCGGCGGCGAGCTCGGCGCTCACGTCCGAGTATTGCAGCCCGAACGCGCTGCACTGGGGCTACGATACGTGGTGCCTCGCGCACGCCACCGGCGGCCCGCTGGTGCGTCAGGGCCTCGACACCTGGTTCTTCATCACGCCGAACTACGCTTTCGGAAAGATGTTCCAAAAAGACGTCACGGACGCCGTCACCGAGGCCGGTGGCAAGGTAATCGGCAGCGTCAGCTACCCGTTTCCGGAGACGACGGACTTCTCGGCGTTCCTGCTCCAAGCGCAAAGCAGCGGTGCCAGGGCGGTCGCGTTCACCGGGGCCGGCAACGACTTCGTCAATTGCGTCAAGCAGGCGCACGAGTTCGGGCTAACGGAGGGAAAGACGACGTTCGTCGGGTTCTCCGGCTACATTAACAGCATCGTGGCGCTGGGCTTGCCGGTGGCGCAGGGACTAACGGAATCGGAAACGTTCTACTGGGACCTCAACGACCGGACGCGTAGCTTCATGGCGCGCGTCAAGCCGCAACTGCCGGAAGGCACGCTGCCCTGCCAAAACCATGCTGGCGATTACGCGGCGATCGTGCATTATCTGAAGGCGGCTCGGGCGATAGGGCCGGCCAAGGCGAAAGCCTCGGGGCGTGCCGCGATGGCCGCGATGAAGGCGATACCGACCGACGACGATTGCTTCGGTCCCGGTTCCGTCCGCGCGGATGGGCGCGTGCTCCACCCGTCGTATCTATTCGGCGTGAAATCGCCGAGCGAAAGCAAATATCCCGGGGATCTCTACAAGGTGCTGGCGACGACGCCGGCCGACAAGGCGTTCCGGCCGATGAGCGCCGGCCATTGCCCGATGGTGCATGCATAATCCCAATGCCGGAGAGGTGGACTGGCGAACCGTGGAGCGGGTGAAGGGAATCGAACCCTCGTATGCAGCTTGGGAAGCTGCCGTTCT
>CAXUIE010000286.1:0-4660 GCA_964250825.1 uncultured Acidisphaera sp.
CATCTTCGACCTGGAAGTCGCGTTCCTGTTTCCGTGGGCGGTCAGCTTGTCCGACATCGGCTTGTTCGGGTTCTTCTCGATGATGGCGTTCCTCGGCGTGCTGACGGTCGGTTTCATCTACGAGTGGTGCAAGGGCGCCCTCGAATGGGAGTAAGGAGATGAGTGTCACGGCCGCGCCGGCGATCGCCTGGAATCGGGAGGCTCTGCCCTCCGGGCCGGAACAGGACGCCGTGGTCAAAGGCATCACCGGCGAGATCGCCGACAAGGGCTTCATCGTCGCCAACCTCGATCGCGTGGTGAACTGGGCGCGCACGGGCAGCCTGTGGCCCATGACGTTTGGGCTCGCTTGCTGCGCGGTGGAGATGATCCACGCCTACATGCCGCGCTACGACCTCGACCGCCTTGGCGTGATACCGCGGTCGAGCCCGCGGCAGAGCGACGTGATGATCGTCGCCGGCACCTTAACCAACAAGATGGCGCCGGCGCTCCGCAAGGTCTACGACCAGATGCCGGAGCCACGCTGGGTCATCAGCATGGGCAGTTGCGCCAACGGCGGCGGCTATTATCACTTCTCGTATTCGGTGGTGCGTGGCTGCGACCGGATCGTGCCGGTTGACGTCTACGTGCCGGGCTGCCCGCCGACGGCCGAGGCGCTGGTTTACGGCATCATGCAGCTGCAGAAGAAGATCCGGCGCACGGGGACCATCCTGCGTGGGTGAGGCGGTCGCAACCGCGCCGGAGCAGGCGTTGGCGGACGCGGTCGGCGTGCTGACCGGGGTGCTCGGGGTGCGGGTGGAACACGGCGAGGTGATCGCCGACGCGCGGGCCGACGGCATCGTCGAGCTACTGACCACGCTTCGCGACGATCCGCGGTTTGCCTTCGAACAGGTGATGGACATCTGCGGCGTCGACTGGCCGAAGCGCGCCGCGCGTTTCGACGTTGTGTACAACCTGCTTTCCGTTTCGCTGAACCAGCGCATCCGCGTGATCATCACGACCGACGAGGCGACACCAGTTCCGTCCGTGCACACGCTTTGGCCTTGCGCGACGTGGTGGGAGCGCGAGGCTTGGGATCTGTTCGGCATTGTTTTCTCGGGCCAGCCCGACCTCCGCCGCATCCTGACTGATTACGGGTTCGACGGGCACCCGCTGCGCAAGGATTTCCCGCTGACGGGTTACGTCGAGGTCCGTTACGACGAGGACCAGAAGTCGGTCGTGTACGAACCGGTGAAGCTGACGCAGGACTGGCGCAACTTCGATTTCCTCTCGCCCTGGGACGGCGTGACCACGTTGCCCGGTGACGAGAAGGTGCATGTCGCGCGGGGCGGCCCGCCACCGGCGGCCAAGCCCGCCGAAGTCGGGAAGAACTGACCGCATGGGCGAGACGACAACCCGCGAGGCGCTGGTGAGCCAGGCGCCCGGCAGCCGGACGGTCGAGATCGACAGCCATGCGATCAATTTTGGCCCGCAGCACCCGGCCGCACACGGGGTGTTGCGGCTGATCCTGGAGATGGACGGCGAAGTGGTGGAGCGCGCCGACCCGCATATCGGGCTGTTGCATCGCGGCACCGAGAAGCTGATGGAGTACCGCACCTATATTCAAAACGTGCCGTATTTTGATCGGCTCGACTACGTTTCGCCGATGTGCGAGGAGCACACCTACGCGCTGGCGGTCGAGAAGCTGCTCGGCATCACCGCACCCGAGCGCGCGCAATGGATCCGGACGATGTTCGCCGAGATCACGCGCGTGCTGAACCACCTGCTGAACGTCACGACCTACGCGCTCGACGTGGGCGCGATCACGCCGTCCTTGTGGGGCTTCGAGGAGCGCGAGAAGCTCATGGAGTTCTACGAAGCGGCGTCCGGCGCCCGCCTGCACTCCAATTACTTCCGTCCGGGCGGCGTCAATCGCGACCTGCCGCTCGGACTCACCGATCGCATCGCCGAGTGGGCCGAGTCGTTCCCGAAATTCCTTGACGACTTGTCAGAGCTGTTGAGCGGCAACCGGATCTGGAAGCAGCGCACCGTCGACATCGGCGTGATCAGCGCCGAGGACGCTCTCGCCTGGGGCTTCGCCGGTCCGTGCCTGCGCGCATCCGGCGTCCCGTGGGATCTGCGGCGCGCGCAGCCGTACGACAAATACGCAGAGGTGACGTTCGACTTGCCGGTCGGGCGCAACGGCGATTGCTACGATCGCTTCCTCGTGCGGCTGTGGGAGATGCGCGAAAGCGTGCGCATCATCAAGCAATGCCTGGCGAAGATGGAGCCTGGCCCGGTGAAGGTGCAGGACCACAAGTTCACCGCCCCCTCGCGCGGCGAGATGAAGCGCTCGATGGAGGCACTGATCCACCACTTCAAGCTGTTCACCGAGGGGTTTCACGTGCCGCCGGGCACCACCTACACCGCGACGGAGAGCCCGAAGGGCGAGTTCGGCGTCTACCTCGTTGCGGACGGAACCAATCGGCCCTATCGATGCAAGATCCGACCGACTGGTTTCGCTTTTCTCCAATCGATCGACAAGCTCGCCAAGCGCCACATGCTGGCCGACGCGGTCGCGATCATCGGATCGCTCGACATCGTGTTCGGCGAGATCGACAGGTAGGCGCATGGCGGAGGACATCGGCGACGGCTCGCTCGGGGCGGAGATCGCGCAGCCGGCCAGCTTCACGTTCGACGAGCGGAGCCGGGCCGAGCTCGATCGGCAGATCGCCAAATACCCAGCGGGCAAGCAGGCGAGTGCCGTGCTCCCCGCGCTCTACATCGTGCAGAACCAGATGAAGCGGCAAACCGGCAGTGCCTGGGTGCCGCGGGCGGGGATGGACGCGGTGGCGCACGCGCTCGGGATGCCGCCGATCCGCGTCTACGAGGTCGCGACGTTCTACCTGATGTTCAACACGACGCCGGTCGGCCAATGGCATTTGCAGGTGTGCACCACGACGCCGTGCTGGCTGCGCGGTTCGGACGCGGTAGTGGCGGCGTGCCGGGCGTTCACGGGAATCGCCGGCTGGGGCGAGACGAGCCGGGACGGGTTGTTCACCATGACGGAGGTCGAGTGCCTCGGCGCTTGCGTGAACGCGCCCATGATGCAGGTGAACGACGATTTCTACGAGGATCTCGACGCCGAGCGGACGACGGATCTGCTTGCGGCCTTGCAACGCGGCGAGCCGCCGCGGCCAGGCTCGATGAGCGGGCGGCAGACCTCGGCCCCCGAAGGCGGGCCAACGACTTTGACCACGCTCGACCACCTCGGTCCTCCCGCGCTTGACTGACGCTGCGTACTCCATCCCCGCTCCCACAAGGGGAGCGGGAAGAGGGCTCCTATCATGCTGAACGACAAGGACCGCATCTTCACCAATCTCTACGGTCAGCACGATTGGCGGCTGGCGGGCGCGCGGGCGCGCGGGGATTGGGACGGCACCGCCGCGTTGCTCGCGCGCGGACGGGACGCGATCATCGACGAGATCAAGGCATCCGGACTGCGCGGGCGCGGGGGTGCTGGGTTCCCGACCGGCATGAAATGGTCGTTCATGCCGAAGCAGTCCGACGGGCGGCCGTCCTATCTCATCGTCAACGCCGACGAAAGCGAGCCCGGCACCTGCAAGGATCGCGACATCATCCGCCACGATCCGCACAAGCTGGTCGAGGGCTGCCTGCTCGCCTCCTTCGCGATGGGCGCGCACGCGTCCTACATCTACGTCCGGGGCGAGTTCTATAACGAGGCGCGGCATCTGCAGTACGCGATCGAGGAAGCGTACGAAGCCGGGCTGATCGGCAAGAACGCGTGCGGCTCCGGCTGGGATTTCGACCTTTATCTGCATCGCGGCGCCGGCGCCTATATCTGCGGCGAAGAGACCGCGCTGCTCGAAAGCCTCGAGGGCAAGAAGGGGATGCCGCGCCTTAAGCCGCCGTTCCCGGCGGCGGTCGGGCTGTATGGCTGCCCGAGCACCGTGAACAACGTCGAAAGCATCGCGGTCACGCCGACCATCATGCGGCGTGGCGCGGCATGGTTCGAGCAGCTCGGGCGGCCCAAGAACACCGGCACCAAGGTGTTCTGCATCTCGGGCCACGTGAACAAGCCGTGCAACGTCGAGGAGGAGCTCGGCATCCCGATGCGCGAGCTGATCGACACCTACGCCGGCGGCGTGCGCGGCGGATGGGACAACCTGCTCGCGGTGATCCCTGGCGGCGCTTCGGTGCCATTGATCCCCAAGAGCGTCTGCGACACCGTGCTGATGGACTTCGACAGCCTGCGCGACGTCAAGAGCGGCCTCGGCACCGCGGCGGTGATCGTGATGGACAAGTCCACCGACCTCATTCGCGCCATCGCCCGCTTGAGCCAGTTCTACAAGCATGAAAGCTGCGGCCAGTGCACGCCGTGCCGCGAGGGCACCGGCTGGATGATGCGGGTGATGTATCGCATGGTACAGGGCCGCGCGGAGCCCGAGGAGATCGACACCCTCGACCAGGTGACGCGGCAGGTGGAGGGCCACACCATCTGCGCGCTCGGCGACGCGGCGGCGTGGCCGATCCAGGGCCTGATCCGGCACTTCAAGCCAGTGATGCTGGAGCGGATCGCCGAGTACAAATCCAAGCACGGGCGGCCGTTGCTGCCGATGGCGGCGGAGTAGGGCATGGCCAAGGTCACGGTCGACGGCATCCA